>DAOMAH010000193.1:0-4053 GCA_035426725.1 Acinetobacter sp. | reverse complement strand
CTCGATACGCCAGCGTCGGCAAAACGTTTGGCTAAATCTGTCGCTTTTACGTCAGTCACATTCGCCCAGCCATCGGTTGCAACCATGCCATTGATCGCATCAATGCCAACAATGATATGTCCTGCGAAACGTTTGCAAGCCTCTTCAACAAACTCGGGCTGTTGTACCGCTTTAGTCCCAATAATCACAAACGTCACGCCAGCGTCGAGGTAATGTTCGATGGTTTCAAGCGAACGAATTCCGCCACCAATTTGAATTGGCAATTCAGGCTGCGCGCGCGCAATCGCTTCAACAACAGGTTTATGAATTGGAGTACCAGCGAAAGCACCATTTAAATCAACTAAATGTAAACGACGTGCGCCTTCATCCACCCAGTGTTGTGCTGTTGCTACAGGATCGTCAGAGAATACGGTATCGTCTTCCATACGACCTTGTTTTAAACGGACACATTTACCATCTTTCAGGTCAATTGCAGGGATGATTAGCATGCTGTCGCTCCTAACTTCATCATAAAGTTTAAATTAGGCGTATCTTAACAAAGTATTGCGCAATCGCTAAGTCTTGGATGCGGAAGCGTGTTGTATTTTGCTGATTTGTTGTTGCATTGATGTTGGTAAGAGTTGATGTTGCTCAAGATATTGGAAAATGAGCAGTGCAGCATAGGCATCTGCGGTGGCATAGCTGATTTGTTGGGGACTTAGATTTTTTACTGCCCAATTTGACGTGCTGACTTTTTTGCTTTTGGCTAAATAGGTCTGAAATAGCAGCGCAACGGCAGTTTGTACACCGACTTGGGAGCGATAACCAAAACTTGCAAAGCATTTGGCAAGGTCTACCAACGATTGGGGCACAATTCCTTTAGCACGAAAAATATGCGCATCATTTTTAAGTCCAAAACCGACTTTGAGTTGTTGCTCACTTTCTAAAATCGATTTTAAAAAATATAGAATTTCATCGTTCACTTGAAAAAGATAAGCTTTGTGAAGTGTCGCAAGTTGGATCAAATGCGGGCCTGTGGACTTTTCTCCGACTTTAAAAGTCGGTTTGGATTCGGTGTCGAAACCAAAGATACTGATCTGATTTAATTCATCTTGAATTGTCAAACACTGTTCAATTGTTTTTAGAATAACGATTCGTTCAGCGCTTAAATTTTGAAATGGAGGAAATGCACGTATTTGTTCTTTGTTTAAAAGCGCTGTTTGTGGCTGCATTTCCATAATTTGAAACTCAAAACTTTTATTAAGCTTAAATGGTTTTACCTAAATGAAAAAGCCAAGTCGAAACTTGGCTTTGCGTACTCGGTCTTTCTATTGACCGTAGTATTGCTGTTGTTCAATTTGCATTTGCTGGCTGCGTTGCACATAGTCTTGATATGCAGGAACAGCCGTCGCCGCAAGAATTAAAATACTAATTGGGACGAGGATAATATAAATCCACCCCAAAACTTTTTCCCAGCCTTTGGTTATGCGTGGTGCGCCATAGTTATTTGAGTGTTCGTCGCCTTTAGCACAACTTAAATAAATAAAAAAGAATAAATTAATTAACGGTAAAATCATTAACAGGGATAGCCATCCAGTTTGATTGCGATCATGTAATCGACGTATAGAAAAAATAAAACTGTAATAGATCGCAGCGATATAAATAATGACAAATAGTCCGCCGAAGATATAGACGAGAAAATCAGAACTTGCATTTGAATGAGTGAACAAAGGAACGAATATCGCTGCGATGATCCCCAAAAGTAAGAAACTTATCCCCAGTAACATATTCCAGCCTAAATAGGACAGTCTGCCAAAACGACCACTTGCGCTTAAACTTGATTCACTGTTTTGAAAATTATCGGACATATTATTTTCCTGTATTCATTGGGTTTTTAAATAGGTTTTAAAATGAATGGTATGTTTTTTAATTCAAATTATTTGCATGATAAGCAAAATAAAAGGGAAAAGAAATAGAACACATCATGAAGAAAACAAGCCAATGGATATTGGCTTGTTTTTGAGTTTATGGCGTTAAACTGGCATCGAGTGGATTAAATCTTCCATTCCACAAAGTTTTTAAGCAACTGCAAACCTGCGGTATGGCTTTTTTCAGGATGGAATTGCGTCGCAAACAAATTCTCTTTATGAATCGCTGTGCAAAAGTTCACACCATATTCACAGGTCGCTGCAATCACATCTTCATCTTGCGGTTCAACATAATAACTATGCACAAAATAAAAACGTGCATCTTGCTCAATGTTGTTCCACATTGGATGGCTTGGATCACATTGCTGTACTTGATTCCAGCCCATGTGTGGCACTTTTAAATGTTCCATTTCAGGAAAGCGTTTGACCACACCGTTGAAAATTCCCAGTGCATTGACACCGCCATTTTCTTCAGATGTTTGCAATAACGCTTGCATCCCAACACAAATCGCCAATACAGGTTTATTGAAAGCCGCCTGACGAACGACTTCATCAATCCCTGCATCATGCATACCTTGTATACAGTCACGCATTGCGCCGACACCAGGGAAAACAATTTTATCGGCTTTTGCAATTAGCTTCGGGTCGTTAGTCACATCCACCGTTGCACCGACATGCGCTAAGGCCTTTGCAGCAGAGTGCAAATTGCCCATACCATAATCCAATAATGCAACACGGGTCATTACAAGCTACCTTTGGTCGATGCAATCATGCCTTCAGCACGTGGGTCGATTTCACACGCCATACGCAAAGCACGCGCCAGTGCTTTAAATGCGCTTTCAATTTGGTGATGGCTATTTTTGCCTTTCAGGTTATCAATATGCAAAGTCATGAGTGCGTGATTGACAAAACCTTGAAAAAATTCTGAAAATAAATCGACATCGAAGCTGCCGACACGAGCACGTGTATATGGAATATCCATAAACAAACCCGGACGACCTGATAAATCCACGACCACACGAGACAGCGCTTCATCTAATGGCGCATAAAAGTGACCGTAGCGTCGCAAACCTTTTTTATCGCCTAAAGCTTGCGCAAAAGCCTGTCCAAGCGTGATGCCGCAATCTTCTACCGTGTGATGATCATCAATTTCAAGATCACCATCGCAGTGAATATCAATATCAAATAAACCATGACGCTTGATTTGATCAATCATATGGTCTAAAAAGGGAACTCCAGTATTGAGGGTGCCTTGACCTGTACCATCGAGATTTAAACGAACTCGAATTTTGGTTTCGTTGGTATTTCTTACCACTTCACTGATACGTTGCGTCATGGACAGGTTCCTCAAAAAACGTCAAAAATGCTGGAATTAAAGACCAATAGTTTCGCTGAAACGAAAGTGACAGCATCATAGTTTGCTCAGGAGGGTTAATCAATGCCTATCACCGTACATGCTCATAGTTCTTTAGATGACCTAGAAATGCGTGCCCAGTTAGAACGGCTTTACGATACCAGTCCCGAGTTTAGTGATGGGCAAGATGCCACTGATCAACTTGCACAAAATCTACTGCAATATACCACAGTTTACACCGCCGAATTTAACACCAAAATCATCGGTGCAATTTGGTCTACAGGACAAGGTGAAAGCCGTATTTTGGAAAATATTGTGGTGCATCCGTCTAATCGCGGGCGTGGTGTCGCAGAACGTTTAGTCGAAGAAGTTTGCCGTATGGAAGAAGAACACGGTGTGAAGCAATTTGAACCGGGTTGTGGCGCTATTCACCGTTGTTTATCACACTTGGGTAAAATCAAAAGTGCTTGACGGATTTTATCAAACATTGTTTAATACGCCCACTTTGGCGCGATAGCTCAGTCGGTAGAGCAACGGATTGAAAATCCGTGTGTCCCCAGTTCGATCCTGGGTCCCGCCACCATAAATTTTTGATTTTCAATCCCTGATCTCATCAGGGATTTTTTTTTGCGCTCAATATTGTTATCAAAATAAGGTTGCGTGAAAAATGGGCATTTAAATCAAAAGCTCAGGATAGTTATTGACTATTTCTATGAGATACGGCTTAATACACGCCATTGGCGCGATAGCTCAGTCGGTAGAGCAACGGATTGAAAATCCGTGTGTCCCCAG
>DAOMAH010000192.1:0-4057 GCA_035426725.1 Acinetobacter sp. | reverse complement strand
AACATCGTTTAACCAAAAATGTCTTTTCGCATGTTTAGTTGTTTTTGTCAACTTACATCACTCATTTCTACCCCAAAATAAAAAAAGAGAGTTAATAATAACTCTCTTTTCTCTATCTAAAAACAATATGAAATCAAATCAATTTCAAATCATCTTGTAAATGACTGGCTTGAATAATCTTCAGCATTTTTTCAGACACATTTTTAAAATGCAGCCCTTTATTTTCAGGTGTTTGGCGCAACCATTGCACAAAAACAGCCAAAGACAAAGTATTGCCATTTTCAAGTTGCGCAAGATCAACAATCAAAGGGAAATTTTGATGCTGCTGAATATGCTGCAAACCTGCTTGGTAAATCTGTTCTGCATTTTCAAAATTGATCGTTTTCGGAACGACCAACTGCTGATCAATATACTGAATCACCCGTCATCACCTTATTTTTTCTTCACTGCTGTTTCAGCATCAGGTTTAAAGGTTGCAATCGCTTTATTGATGTCACCACCATTACGCTGAACCGTTGCCGCGAACTGGCTACGGAACTGCAAACCTAAATCAATCCCTGACACATTGATATTACGCACTTTCCATTGATCCCCTTTATCGACCAATTGGAACGATACTGGAATTTTTTCGCCATTATGCGAGAAATCCAAAGTCACCACAGGTTTTTTACTGTTATTGGCTTTGTAAGGGCGCATGGTGTAGCTTTCATTGGTATATTTGGCGAAAGCACCGCCATAGTTTTCAATAATCACTTCACGGAAGTTCTTCTCGAACTGAGCACGTTGAGCAGCGGTTGAATATTGATTATTCGCATACGTCCCCAACACAATACGAGTAAACGTTTGTGAATCGACAAATGGGTCTAAATTTTGGCGAATAATCGTTTTCACCAAAGCCGGATTATTCTGCAATTTTGCATGATCCGCTTTTAAGCGTGTAATTAAGCCATCAGCCACACGTTTCACAAAATCAGGTGGGGTTTCTGTCGGTGCTGCAAAAGCGGCACTTGCAAGCATGGTAGATAATACGCTTGCTGTGAGTGTTTGTTTTAATACGATATTCACTACATTCTCCTAACCTGAATTACTCAACAAAAGACGCTTCTGCTTCGGTCGCAACAGGATGCGAAGCTGAACTTTCTGTTGTTGCTGAACTGGATGTCGATTTACCCGAACCACCCGTAATAAATTTGCTAATTAAATCTTCTAAATCCATAGTTCCTTGAGTATTTGAAACCACTTCCCCACGCTTCACGTAGTTGACGCCACCGCCAGGAACGACTTTCAAATATTTCTCACCCAATAAACCATTGGTTGCAACCATAATATAAGCATCTTCATCAATACTGGTGATGGAGGTCATGTTACTGATAAGTTGCTGTTCCATTGCTTTTTGTTTCGTTGCATCGGCTTGTTGATAATCCGAACTGTAACGTAATTCGTCTAATGCATTTTTTTGAACACCTTTAAGTTGTTCTGCATTGAAACTGGTGAGTTTGCCATCTAAATCGAACTTAACCGTTGCTAAACGTGTCACAGGGTCAAGTGTGATAGATTCAACTCGACCAATAGTCACACCACTCATGGTGACTTTTGCACGTGGTTTCAAACCATTCACATTATCAAATTGCGCAGTCATGCTGTAGCTGTCACGTAAGTTCGTGCCGACTAAGCCACTCACTTTCATCGCCAGAAAAAATAAAGCAATCCCGAAGATAATGACAAACATACCTACAGCCAGCTCACTAATACGAGATTTCATTAAATTCCTCCGAACATGACCGCAGTCAACACAAAATCAAAACCTAATACACATAATGAAGAATAAACCACGGTTCGAGTCATTGCTGTTGCAATACCTTCAGGCGTCGGGTCACATGCGTAACCTTGATACACCGCAACCCATGTACAAATAAAGGCAAACACAATGCTTTTAATAATACCGTTTACTACATCGTGTCCAAATTGCACGCTACTTTGCATTCCGCCCCAAAATGAACCTTCATCTACACCAAGAAAGTCCACGCCGACCATCTTGCCACCGACAATACCGATTGCGGCAAAAATCACCGTGAGCATCGGCAAACTCACAATACCTGCCCATAATCGTGGTGAAACAATATGTCTTAAAGGATCAACACCAATCATTTCCATACTGGCAAGTTGTTCACTTTGTTTCATTGAACCAATTTCAGCAGTAAGTGCTGAACCTGCACGCCCTGCAAACAATAACGCAGCGACCACAGGTGCGAGCTCACGCAAGAGAGTTAAAGACACCATTGTGCCCAACATTGCTTCGCTGCCGACATTGACTAAAATCGAATAGCCTTGCAAGCCAATGACCAAGCCAATAAACAAACCTGAAACTGAAATAATCAGCAGCGACATGACCCCAACACGGTACATCTGATAAACAAAGCGTTGGAAACCGCCTTGTGTTGGAACTGAAAATAAAATCTGAATCAGCATCAGCGACGCTGCACCAATCCCTTTGATACGTTCAATCACCAGTCGCCCTAACCAGGCAATCGTATTCATAGACCAACCTCGTTACTCAAATAGCTTTGGTGAGAAAATTGATAATCGACAGGCCCTTCAATTGAGCCTGTTAAAAATTGACGCACAAACGGCGAAGTATGTACTTTTAATTGTTCAGGTGTGCCCTCACCCTGAACTTTGCCTTCTGCCACAATGTAGATGTAATCTGCAATGGATAATGTTTCTGCTACATCATGTGACACAATAATCGTAGTTAAATTCAGTGCTTCTCGTAATGAACGAATCAGGCGCGTCAACACCCCCATGACAATCGGGTCTTGTCCAGCAAAAGGTTCATCATACATGATCAATTCAGGATCAAGCGCAATGGCACGCGCTAACGCGACTCGACGATTCATCCCGCCTGATAATTCAGAGGGCATTAACTGCTCTGCACCACGTAAACCTACTGATTCCAGTTTTAATGCCACCAATTCGGCAATTAAATTTTCAGGTAATTTGGTGTGCGCACGAATCGGAAAGGCAACATTTTCATAGGTTGACATATCGGTGAATAAAGCACCGCTTTGAAATAACATGCCCATACGAGCGCGCGCAGCGAATAATTCTGAACGTGACATGCTCGCCACATTTTGACCATCGAGTAGGACTTCACCTTGGTCGGGAACAAGCTGTCCGCCAATTAATCTTAATAAAGTGGTTTTACCTGTACCAGACGGCCCCATAATCGCTGTGATTTGACCACGTCGGATTTTAAGACTGACGTCATCATAAATGACGCGTTCCCCTCGATTAAAGCTCAAGTGCTTAACTTCAATTAAGGCTTCAGTATTGAGAGGAGATTTGTTATTCATAATTGGCATTTTTCCTGCACTTTTTATGCAGGCATACTATACACTGAATTATTTAATGCTTGTTTTAATTTTGAAATGCAATGTATCTCAATTATTTAGTTTGTTTCGCTGTTATTCGGCTCGACATCTTCTACAGTCATAGCACTGGCTGAATGTACATTGCCATAAAAAACATTGACTTGATTTACATCAATAATGACATAAGTAAAAAATAAGCCATTACACAACATTAAAATCACAAATAGACAAGGAAGGCCTTCACGACGCATGAAAAACAAAAACTGCTGCCATGGAGTTTTTTGTTGCTTTAATCTAATCATCTTATAAATTACGAACTAGTTCTCATTATTTTAATTTTACATGATTTATAGCAAATAAAAAAGCCAGTTTTACAACTGGCTTTTTCTGAGTTTTATTGCTTAGAAGTCATTCTTCCAACAATAATTATTCGCTTCCAAACTTACGCTTTGGACGGTCATCAAATGAACGTTGTGGACGATCACCGAAATCACGTTTTGGACGATCATCACCACCGCCGAAGCTGCGTTTTGGACGGTCATCACCACCACCGAAGCTGCGTTTTGGACGGTCATCACCACCGCCGAAGCTACGTTGCGGACGATCATCACCACCGCCAAAGCTACGTTGCGGACGATCATCACCACCACCGAAACTACGTTGTGGACGATCACCACTTGGTTTGT
>DAOMAH010000191.1:0-4059 GCA_035426725.1 Acinetobacter sp. | reverse complement strand
ACCATCAGAAGAATTATCAAATTTAAAAGTTCGATCAGTACTTTCAACGGCTTGCATGAGCAAATTCATACTGCGGTAATAACGATCACGAATTTTTTGTTCAGGAACCGCATGTCCGCCTGCACTGACTCGATATTTGACACGTGCAATATTAATCTCGGGATTAAAGGTCGCGACATAATAAAGATAAGTCTTAAAACCCTGTTGTTTCGCTGTCTTTAAAAATTCGACTTTACTGATATGCGACATGACCGTTTCAAAAGTGAAACTGATCTTTAAGCGTAAAAATTCAAACCGAATAAAATCAATAATACGAGCAGCCAAATATGAATCTATATCTGCTTGGGCAAACCGAATTTGATGCGCTGACAATATTTCTGCTTTATCACCTAATATTGGAATTGACTGCTGATCAATTTTTTTCTGCTTAGTATCGAGAAATGCAAGCAAAGCAGCTGCATTTAATTGCTCATGATACGTTTTTAAGTCCAATATTTGTGTTTGCTTTAAGGCTAGTTCAAGATCATCCGCATTTAAATACGCCCCGATACTTAGAGGCGGTAAATAATCTTTGACGGTACTTTTGCCTGAACCATTCGGACCAGCAAACATACGAATCCGAGGTTGACGCATACTTTTAAATGACAGCTGATTTCTTCTTACGTTTAAAGATCAACTGCGATGTAGGAAGTGCTTGATAAGATGAAGATACATCTTGCAGTACTTCGATCTCACCTGTCGGGAACCGTTTTAGCAGTAAACCATCTTTGACATAGACAACCGTAGAGGATGAGCTGGCTTTTTCAAATGCTTTGCGAAATGCTTGTACAGCAAGTTCTGGAAGATGATCTTCTTCTTGCATACTCATTTGCATAATTGTAAAAGCGGTCATTGATGACTCCTACGACGGATAAGGTCTATAAGCTATATTACCATAAGTGCGCATTTTGTCTATTTTTAGATCGGTCTTTCAAAATTAACCTCACCTTACTAAATCTTGAATCATCGTTAGTTTGGGTAAATCATGAATCAGTTGATTCAGCTTATTATTTGCTGGGGAAATACACCCCATATAATGACTTAAATTGGTTTCTGTACCATCTAAACGCTTCCATGAAAAATAAGCACTTTGTTGATCTGTCATGGTTTGCTCACATTGCGTTGTTTTCAAACTCGTGCCAGTAGCAGGTCGGTACATTTTCAATTGTTGTTGAAGCTTTTTATATACGGTTGGGTCAACTTTCAAATCTCGAATACCGACGACTTTGGTATATTGCTTGCCTTCAAAGTGCACCGCTCCTGTTGGAGAAATTTCAACTGAATAAATTGGACATGCGCCAAAACAAGGACTAGACGCATAACGAATTGTTTCTTGTGAATCCTCTTGCGAATTAGAAGGAGTAGATGCACAACCGATTAAACTAATTACCATAAAACTGCTGATTAATATTTTTCTCATTTTTATAACCATTTAATAGACTTCCTTCAACCTAACAAAGCATGAACTTAGATTCATGAGGTTTATGGTTAAATGTCGTAAGTTATAATTTGCTTAGGCTATTTTAAAAATAGGAAATAAATGGATATATTAGTTTTGATTTTGAGCTTTTAAAATCAATCGAGCTAAGTCCAAATCATCAGTATAAGTAATTTTAATATTATCTGAACGACCTAATACCACTTGCACAGGTTCGTTTACATATTCTAATGCACTCGCCTCATCAGTGATGATTATCTGATCCGCTAAGGCATGTTCAAGCGTATCTTTTAAAGTTTTTAATTGAGCAATTTGGGGTGTTTGCGCTTGCCACAATAATTCACGACTGACTGTTTTTTCTATCTGATTTTGCTGAGCAACTTGCTTTAAAGTGTCCCGTACAGGAATCGCTAAAATGGCACTTTGATTAGTTTCTTGGGCAGTTTGCACTAACTGATATAGGCAATCTAGTGTGACACAAGGACGAGCAGCATCATGCACCAACACCCAATCGTCATCATCGGCTATATCAGACAAATAAATCAATGCATTGAGTACTGAATCGACTCGTTCAACGCCGCCTCTACAAAAGTGCAATTTATCTTGATTTTGGAAACTTAGTGTACGCGCAACATTGTCGTCTTGACCAATTGCCAATACGCAACCAGCTAAATCTAACGAATTTAAACGATTAACGGTATGTTCAAGAACAGTATGATCTTGAATAGATTGATATTGTTTTAATTCTGTTTTAGAAAAACGGTTACCTGAGCCCGCCGCAGGCACAACCGCCCATAATTTAGTCTGGGTTTTCATTGGTCTCTGTGTCGACCTTTGCATTTGGATCAATATAAATTGGTTTGTAATGGGTGCTTATGGTACTCATTTGCACGAATGTTTCATGCGGTTTGACTAAACCTAAGTCTAAACGTGCATGTTCTTCGATGGCTTCTGTACCATTCTTTAAGTCAAAAACTTCAGCGGCTAAAATACGATTGCGCTCTTTCAGCTCCGTGTTGACTTCGGCTTGCTGTACAATTTGTTGAGCTAAAGCCTGATGAGGGAAATATCCTCCCTCACCTAGCCAAAATTGGTACTGTAAGCTTGCCACTAAAACAGTGACAAGCAACAGAATCAATTTACTCGAAGTAGATCGAAAGACTTCTAACATTAAAAACTCCTTACATCTCTCTTAAAGAAAGATCATCTACAAATTCTATAGAATTATGAATTTGCAGAGTTTCTTTCTTTTGTAAAGAAAGATGTTTAGAAGTGTTTAACATAGACTAATTGACCTTATTTTAAACCTTTGAATTCAGCTTTACCGCGATATGCTGCATTGGTCAATTCTTCAATACGAAGTAATTGGTTATATTTTGCAACACGGTCAGAACGGCACAGTGAACCAGTCTTAATTTGACCAGCAGCTGTACCTACAGCTAAGTCAGCAATGGTCGAATCTTCAGTTTCACCTGAACGATGCGAAATCACTGTGGTATAACCATTTTCTTTCGCAAGGTAAATCGCATCTAAAGTTTCAGTAAGTGTTCCAATTTGATTGTATTTAATCAAAATCGAGTTACCTACTTTTTCATTGATACCACGTTGTAAAATCTTAGGATTCGTAACGAATAAATCATCACCAACCAATTGAATTTTATCGCCTAGAATTGAAGTTAAGTAGCTCCAACCCTCCCAATCAGACTCATCTAAACCATCTTCAATTGAGATGATTGGATATTGATTCACAAGACCCGCTAAATAGTCAGAAAATTGATTACTTGTGAACGCTTTATTGCCTTCACCCGCAAGAATATATTGACCATTTTTATAGAATTCTGAAGATGCACAATCTAGCGCAAGCATAATGTCAGAACCAGCTTTGTAGCCTGTATGACCAATTGCTTCAAGAATAACGGTAATCGCTTCTTCATTTGAACGTAAGTTTGGTGCAAAACCACCTTCATCACCAACGGCAGTATTTAAACCTTGTTTCTTTAAAACTGATTTTAAAGAATGGAAAATTTCCGCACCAGCACGTAACGCTTCAGAAAAAGATGTAAAGCCAACAGGTTCAATCATAAATTCTTGAATATCAACATTATTGTCTGCATGCGAACCACCGTTGATGATGTTCATCATTGGCACTGGCATGGTCAATATTTTATTGTTACGCAAGTCTGCAATATATTGGAACAATGGAATTTTCTTTTCATCAGCAGCAGCACGCGCAGCAGCCAAAGAAACTGCTAAAGTGGCGTTAGCGCCTAATTTTTCTTTGCTTTCAGTACCATCAAGCGCAATCATGGTGTGATCAATGTCTTTTTGTTCAAAGACAGATTTACCCAATAATGCATCACGAATAAGGGTATTTACATTGTTCACTGCGTTACGAACGCCTTTACCCAAATAACGTGAATCACCATCACGAAGTTCTAAAGCTTCACGAGAACCAGTTGAAGCGCCAGATGGCGCACATGCACGGCCTACAACGCCAGAGGCTAAGATTACGTCTGCTTCGATGGTAGGGTTACCACGAGAGTCCAAAATTTCACGTGCACGAATGTCAACGATTTGGCTCA
>DAOMAH010000190.1:0-4063 GCA_035426725.1 Acinetobacter sp. | reverse complement strand
ACGATTAAAAGCTGTGTTAATACGAGGCTCACGCCCACGACCAACATGCATTGGGTAAAATACATTGCACTTTGTTGACTGTTTAAGCCAAATTTATCTTGAATATAAAATCCAGCCGTCATATTTAACGTAACAATTGCGACATAGGTTGAAAAACCTAACAGTAACCATATAAAACTTGGCTTTAGAATAGATTGATCATCTTCATGATCATTGTTTTGCTGATCGACTAAGTTGTGTTGAATATTGTTTTTTTGATTAAAAATGATGGCAAGCGCAATACTTAATATCCCCAATGTTCCAACAGCGACCCACATCGGAAATAGCAACCCACCAAATAATAAAACAGAGGTCGTAAATGGCCCAATGATCATTCCAAAACTGTTCATTGCACCCAATAAAGCCATGTTTTTTGTACGAGTGTCTACTTCACTAGATTGTGTCATTACATAACTTTGTAAGCCAATTTGTGGTAAAGCCATGAACACACCTGTTGATGCTCGGCTGAACACCAACAGAAGAAAAATGACCAGTGTCGGCAAAAGTGCATGAATACCTAAGTATAAAATAAAGGTAAATATCGCCCAAGTGAACGTCATCCCCCAAAATCCATATTTGACCAGCTGATTCGATGAATAATTGTTTTTTTGTTTGACCATCCAAATGGAGGCAATTGCCATAAAAATTGCCCCTGCTGAAACAATCACACTTCCTTGAAACTCAGACAAATGTAATTGGCGCGTCAATGGCGCAAGCAATGGCAAAATCATGGAAAAACACGTTCCATTGATTAAGGCTGCAAAAGCAAGAAGTTTAAAATCACGTTGCATATCTGTCATCATCAAAAAGAAAAGGTATCTAAAAAGATGCCTTTTGGTAGGACTCACAGGCAAAATCGCAACAAAATAATTTTTATCATCAGTGACCAAAAGTGTTTTAAACACTTCCTCCACAGCTAAATTTAACTTTTCTGCAGCTTCTAAGCCAAAGTTTTTCACATTTACATCATGTTCATAAGCATGAATGGAAAAGGATATTTTGTTTTTTTCTAATAACTTACAAGCTGGTGTCATGGCGAATCTTTATGAAATTGATAGTTTAATACAATCAATAGTCTAGCATTTCCGAATTATTCATGGTGGGTTGAAAGATTTAAACCTGCGATATCGCTTGATCATCCTCACCACTCCCTTATATCTTTAAAAGATATACAACGCATGCTATGGATAAAAATTCGAATGAGCTATAAACATAATAATCTAATGGCAATGCGTCAAAGTTATTGGGACGATGAGTCCACAGCATCTGTACAAGCTGAAAAAGAATTTTTAAGACAGACTTTAATCGAAGAAGGTATTTTTACAGAAGCGACCTTAGAAGATACGCAATATTTTTACTTCACTGTGCCCAGTATTATCATTGTAAAAGCACATGCGCTCGGCTTTCATCATGCCCAAGTCAAACGCATGTTGATAAAGCATATTCATAGCAATCGTGCTGCTTTGATACGTAAATCGAAGCTGAAAATCCTGTTTAGAATTTAAGCTCAGCGCAATAGAACTCGATCATTGAATGAATTGAATCGTGATGTAATACACAAATTTAGACTGATAATTCAAACGATTGAACTTTTTTAATACGTGCAAACGCTGTAATATCCACTACAATTTAAGGATGGGCTTTCTCCCTTTCGATGTCAGCATAGGATTTTTCTTTCATGTCAGATCAGAACGATAAGCTTAAGCATCTAAAAACTTCATCTACAGATCGTCGCTTATCTATTGCAAAAGCGTCATTGCTTGCTGGTACACGTTGGGCAACCGCAAATGCTGCGTCAATCTTTTCAAGTGAAGAAGAAAGAGATAAAAAACGAAAGAAAGCCACCGCTGAACAAGCCCATTATTTAGTGTCTGAAATAGGAAAATTAAAAGGTTCAATTGTAAAAATTGGGCAAATGATGGCGTTATACGGCGAACATTTTTTACCCGAAGAAATCACTCAAGCGTTGAATACCTTAAATAATCAGACTGTTGCTTTGGATTGGCCTGCCATCAAAGCCCATTTGCAAACCCAGCTCGGTAGCAAGTTGGATGATCTGACCATCGACCATGAGCCAATTGGTACTGCTTCTTTAGCGCAAGTACATCGTGCGACTCGCAAATCGGATGGATTGGAAATCGTTTTAAAAATCCAATATCCAGGTGTTGCTGAAGCCATTGATTCAGACATGAATCTATTTAAAAATATGCTCAAACTCACCCGCATGGTTCCGCAAACGCGCGAATTTGACCAATGGTTCGATGAAGTACGCGAAATGATGCACCGTGAAGTAAGCTACGACATTGAAGCTGCAACCACACGGCGTTTTGCAGCACGTCTAAAAGATGATCCACGTTATATCGTGCCTAACATTGTGGATGAATACTGCGCCGATAAAGTGCTGTGTATGACCTTTGAACGTGGCGTTCCAGTGAATAGCCCTGTCATGCTGTCCCTACCCCAAGAACGACGCAACCAACTTGGTGAAGCTTCTATAGAAATTGCGGTACGTGAGTTGTTTGAATGGGGCGAAATGCAAACTGACCCAAATTTTGGTAATTATTTGGTTCGTTTAGGCAATGGTAAAGAAATCAAAGACAAAATCGTTTTGCTCGACTTTGGCGCAATTCGCGGATTTGATGAAAATTTACTGACTGTCGCGCGTAATTTAATTCATGCGGGTTATGCACATGACAAAACTGCAATGGTTAATGCCATGACTGGTTTTGAGTTTTTTGATGCGATGCCTGAAACAGTTAAACCGGGTATGGCAGATGTGTTCCTCATAGCGACCGAAGCATTTAGTCATCCAAGTAATAATCCTGATATGCCTACAGGTGTGATGGATGATCAAGATCGTTACGATTGGAAAAAAAGCCAACTACATAGTCGCGTGATGCAGCAAGCAGCGCAATCTATGGCATCTCGTTATTTTTCAATTCCACCGAAAGAGTTCATGTTTATTAGCCGAAAATTCATCGGGGCATATACTTTTATGACGGTGATTGAAGCCAAAACCAATGTTCGGAAAATGATTCATCAGTTTGCTTAGAACAAATTTACCCATATAAATTGATCAATCTGTTTTGTCATTTTGGTCAATTTTTTTTATTCAAATTTTAGAAAAAATTTATCATTTTATTTAAAAACAAATACTTAACCAAACTAAAGATTTTATGATACGCAATAATTTTAACAAATAAACACGTCAAACAAGACATAGTTTTTCCATATCAGGCATGTCAGCATAAATTAACAATCATCCACAAGGATAAATCATGTCAAAGACAATGAATAAAGCTCAAGGTTTTGGGCTGTCGTTGCTCACAAAACTCGCAGGAAGCGAAATGTTAGATCAATTAAAATTACGTAAATTTGTAGAAAAATCTTTATATCAAGGTTCAAAAACAGGCTTTAAAGTTTTAACTAAAACTCAAAAAGCACTCAAACCACAATCTATTGATAAACAACGCTTACCGAATCAGGTCAATAAAAACTTATTTGATCTTGGTTTGACTGAAGAACAGCAAATGACTAGTGACGCAATGTCACAGTTTGCGCAAGAAGTTTTATATACGCTTGCTCATGACGCCGATCACAATGCTCAATTTCCGGCAGAACTATGGCAGCATTTGACTGATTTAGGTTTGAATTATTACGCGCTACCTGAAGCTTTGGGTGGTGTGGCGGCAGAACAAAGTGTGGTCAGCAATGTATTGATTGCCGAAAGTTTAGCCAAAGGCGATTTTAGTTTAACCGCTGGTTTACTCAGCACTTTTAGCGTAATCAATGCGATTACCCGTTGGGGCTCAACCGAAGTCCAATCAACCTATTTGAATAGCTTTGCTGAAGATACCGAACTAAAAGCCACCTTTGCATTTCAGGAAGCAACGCCTGCTTTTAACCCGTTCCAACTCAAAACCAAAGCTACAGAAACGAATGGTCAATTCACCATTACAGGTGAAAAATCTCTCGTGATTTTAGGTCAACATGCCGATCTATTGCTCGTTAGTGCAGAATTTCA
>DAOMAH010000189.1:0-4139 GCA_035426725.1 Acinetobacter sp. | reverse complement strand
TTTGGAAATTATATTGCCGAAGAAGCCCTTAAGAACAGCTTTGTGCAACAAAGCCAGTTTAAAGTATTTTGTGATGTGGGTACTTAGTGTACGTTCTGAGTTGATTGCTTATTATGAACGTCGTGGTTATGTGCAAACGGTGTAATAAATGACTATCCTTTGGATGACAATGTTGGAACTCCAATTGTAGATTTACATTTGATTGAGATGAAAAAAATGCTTTCAAAAGATAAAATTTAAAAACAGGCCGTAAAAAAACCCTGAATCATCAGGGTTCTTCTTTTTGATGTATTACTAGGCAAAGAACCAAGTGTAATAGCCCCATAACATCAGTGGCCATGCAACAAATGGGCTAAATAACCATTTCCAAAGCCAAAACCTAGGAATAAAACCAACACCATGAATAAAACCACCTGAAATACCGATCATGATATACATCATCGCACTGTGGCTATATTCACCATTCGCATCCAACATGGCACCTGGATGTATTAATAATACAGCTGCAAGAGGCAATGCCAACAAAAATGAAACGGCCATTGCGATCTTATTCGGCTTTTTTTCTTCAGTTGTCATTGTCACTTCAGTCATATTTTATTCCTCATCTAAGTCTTGATGATGCTCGATATAAAGTGCACTGAGTACACCTGCGAAACATGCCATCAAAACACCAAGAATCCAAGCGAAATACCACATATTTATTCTCCTTGAACACAGCCTTAATAGAGGGTGTGTGTATTTTCTTGAATATGTTTATTTGTAATTACACCCCACATTTTATAATAGCACCAAGTGGTATAGCACAAGATCAGTGGAACAAAAATACCCGCAACTACGGTCATTACAGTGAGCGTATTTTTACTTGAAACCGCATCCCACATGGTTAAGCTAGCAGTTGGGTTAATGCTTGAGGGCAAGAGGAACGGGAATAAAGCAAATCCAGCCGTTAAAATAGCACCCGTAACCGCTAACGTTGAACCCATAAAGCTTAAACCTGCTTTATTTTGACCTGCGCCTAGAACAATCAGAAGTCCACCTAAAATTGCGGAAATAGGAGCAAGCATGGTGATTGGATATGTCGAATAATTATTCATCCAGCCGTGGTTGCCTGTCGTTAATACTTCTTTTGCAAGTGGGTTTGCAACACCGTTAGTATTGAAGGGTTGAGCGAGTGTATAACCTTCAATATTACCAAAGTATAACCATGCGCCTGCACCTAAGAAGCAAACAAGAAAGATGATACCCATCAGCTGTGTTGCTTTTGCAGAACGGTTACGTAAATCACCATCGGTACGAAGCATGAGCCATGCACCGCCGTGTGCACATAACATCGATAAGCTGACTAGACCACAGACCAATGCAAATGGGTTGAGGAGTGCAAAGAAACTGCCTGTATAGGTTGAACGAACAGTTTCATCTAGGGTAAATGGAATACCTAAGAACATATTACCGAAGGCTACACCGAAGACCAAAGCAGGTACTGCACCACCGATACATAACCCCCAATCCCAAGACGTACGCCATTGAGTATTATTGAGTTTAGATCTGTAGTCAAAACCGACAGGTCGTAAGAAGAGTGCAAATAAAACCAATAATAGCGCCCAATACATTCCTGAGAAAGCAGTTGCGTAAACCATTGGCCATGCAGCAAAGAGTGCGCCACCAGCAGTTACAAACCAAACTTGGTTACCTTCCCAATGCGGTGCAATAGTATTGATTGCAGCACGGCGTTCTTCATCGTTTTTACCGACAAATGGCATGAGAGCCATTGAGCCCATATCAAAGCCATCAGTAAGCGCAAAACCAATCAGTAATACACCGACTAACACCCACCAAATGATTTTGAGCAGTTCATATTCGATCATGATTGCGCTCCTTCAACTTTTTCTTGTTGTGCGGCTTCAAGTTTTTCGAAGTGATATTTACCTGTATGTAGCGAACTTGGTCCAAGACGTGAGAATTTAATCATCAAATACATTTCGATAATCAATAACACGGTATAGAACGCTGCCAATGCAATGATTGAGCCCCATACATCACCTGTACTTAAGCTAGATGCTGATAAGTGTGTAGGGAGTACTTCAGCAATCGTCCATGGTTGACGGCCACCTTCAGCCACATACCAACCTGTTTGCAAAGCAATCCAAGGAAGTGGTAGGGCAAACAAAGCAAATTTGAGTAACCATGGTTTATTTTCTGCATTACGTTTTGCCACTGCATAGGTTGCAAGGATAAACAGTAAAAGCATAAGGAAACCAGAAGCCACCATTGCACGGAAAGAGAAGAACAATGCAGTCACATTTGGAATCGTATCTTTAGTGGCAGCTTTGATTTGATTCTCAGAAGCATCAGTCACTTTGTCAGTATATTTTTTCAGAAGTAAGCCATAGCCTAAATCTTTTTGATTTTCTTTAAAGGAAGCCATCAGCTCAGGAGAGCGATCACCAGCACGAAGCTGCTCAAGTTCACTATATGCAACCATACCATTACGGATACGGACTTCATGTTGAACCATTAAGTCGTTCAGACCTGTTACTTCTTTATCGAGTGAGCGAGTGGCGATAATTCCCATGGCATAAGGTATTTTTATAGCATAGTCAGTACGTTGCTCTTCCTGATTTGGAATACCAAATAACGTAAATGGTGCAGGTGCAGGGTGTGTTTCCCATTCAGATTCAATTGCAGCCAATTTCGTTTTTTGTACATCACCTAACTCATAGCCTGATTCATCACCGAGCAAAATCACAGAAAGTGTAGATGCTAAACCAAAGATTGCAGCAATTGCGAAAGAGCGACGAGCAAAAGGTAAATCTTGTTTTTTCAACATGTAATAGCTTGAAATAGCCAATACAAAGATTGCACCTGTGACATAACCTGCAGAAACGGTATGAACAAATTTTACTTGAGCAACAGGATTGAAAATTAACGCGCCAAAATCTACAAGCTCCATACGCATGGTTTCAAAATTAAATTCTGAACCGACAGGATTTTGCATCCAACCATTGGCAACTAAAATCCATAATGCAGATAAATTTGAACCCAATGCAACAAGCCAAGTTACCCCTAAATGTTGAACTTTAGACAGGCGATCCCAGCCAAAGAAGAATAACCCAATAAAAGTTGATTCTAGAAAGAATGCCATTAATCCTTCAATAGCAAGTGGCGCACCGAAAATATCCCCTACATAGTGGGAATAGTACGCCCAGTTTGTACCGAACTGGAATTCCATAGTTAAACCAGTCGTCACACCTAAGGCAAAGTTAATACCGAAGAGTTTGCCCCAAAACTTAGTCATATCCCTGTAAATTTCTTTGCCAGAAATGACATAAGTCGTTTCCATAATGGCAAGCAGGAAAGCCAGGCCTAGAGTCAGAGGTACAAAAATAAAATGATACATTGCGGTCATTGCGAATTGGAATCGCGAAAGATCGACCACGCTTTCAGAAATCATCAACGTGTCTCCTTGATTTGGGAAGGACTGCCAGCAATACGCTCAGCAACTTGGTTATCAAAATTTTTTGGAATCGTCGGTGCATCAAACCAAATATGTTTGATAGTCATTAAAAGAACAATCTTAATTATTAAAATGATTGTAATTTCTTTGACTAATTGGCGATTTAAATCAGGGGATTTTAAGCTCATGATTAAGCCTATTTTTTAAATATATTTATATTATTAAACGAAATGAGAAGAGAAATAAATAGATAAAATAATTTAAATAAAATTATATTATTTTTACAATTAAATACAAATACTTATGTGTCTTTAAATTAAAAAAATATATTCTAAATATCTGTTTTTAAAGTTGATTAAATTACTTGGTATTAATGGCTTTGTTGCATAAAGATTTTAAAGATAGAGCTTTCCTAAGTTGCTCAAATTTAAGTTACAACTTGGGTATGAGGTCGGCCTAATTCTGTAAATTTATTTAAAATGGCTATACGGGCATGTACCTCATTGACTTGGCTTTGACAGTTCCTAGCACTAAGTTTATCTCCTAATAATTTGATGCAGTGCATCTTGGTTTCAACCAGACTTCGCTGATAGTAGCCCGACCATTTTTTCCATAGTGTCCTGCCTAAATGGGCGAATTCAAACATGAGGTGCGACAGTTTGAAAAGTCTTATGATAATCAACAA
>DAOMAH010000188.1:0-4156 GCA_035426725.1 Acinetobacter sp. | reverse complement strand
GATTTAGACCAGAATGTTTTTGGAATTTGTGAAATTGATGAGAATGCAAATGCCGAGTGCTATACTAAAACGCCATAAAATTAAAATAGTTAAGTTCTAAAAATGAAATGCCCAAACTGCCAAGTTGACGTCGCCAATGAAAATATAAATGTTCAAACAGATATGGGCAAATGCCAAACGTGCAACCATCTATTCAGAATTTCAGAAAATTTTGATGTGCCTGCATTTCCGTTTGACATCAACCAACCTCCGTGCGGCGCTTGGTATAAAAATAATATGCAAGAAATTAAACTTGGCGCGACACTCAGAAGTCCTATCGCATTCTTTCTAGTGCCCTTTATGTTGATTTGGTCGGGTGGTTCTTTGGGTGGCATTTATGGGACGCAAATTGCAAAGCAACAATTTAATTTGATTCAAAGTTTATTTGGCATCCCCTTTCTGCTCGGTACGTTATTCTTTGGTTCAATTACGCTTTTATTGGTCTTTGGAAAAACCGAACTGACGCTTGATCGAGAAGGTGGTCGTATTTTTACGGGCATTGGAATATTAGGAAAATCTAAATATTTTAGTTGGAATGATGTCAGTCGAATTCGTGAAAACCGTGTGACGAACTCATCAAGGAAATCACAAGCTCAAATTATGATTGAAGCAAAACAACCGATTAAATTCGGCTTAGGGCTTTCTTCCGAACGACACCACTACTTATTTCACGCCTTAAAGAAAATACAATCTCAATATAAAACTGAAAGAAGGTAAATTGATATGCCATTCCCTATAAACCAACAGTATATAGATGCAGCTGAGCAAGAATTGGATTTAACCTTTCCTACATCATTTAAAAATAAAATGATGATTGAAAATGGTGGCGAATTATTTCTTTCAGAAGAAGATTGGCAAATTTTTCCATTCTTAGATGAGTCTGATCAAAAAAGAAAAATGCGTACATCTAATCATATCATTAAGGAAAATCAACAAGCTAGGCAGTGGCTTGGATTTCCACAGAATGCTATTTCTTTCGCACAGAATAGCTGTGGTAATTATCTTATTTTCTTGCCTGACCCAATCCACCCTAAATATTTAGCAGATCAAGTGTATATGTGGGCACATGAGACTGGAGATATCTTTCTTTTAACCGACTCTTTTGAGCTCCTTATTCAATCGTCTGAATAAACCGTGTCACTCACAAGCCACACTTTATTTCTTTGATCAACAAATCACGTTGAATCTAATTGTTAATCTAAATTTATGCTACCTTAGCCCTATTAAAACAGGAATTTTCTACTTTATGACCGTGCGTTTTTTTCATACTTCTGACTGGCATTTGGGACAGTTTTTTTATAACCATTCCCGCCAATACGAACATGAACAATTTTTGGCATGGTTATTAGAGCAAATCAAAGAAAAACAGCCGCATGCTTTATTGATTGCAGGCGATATTTTTGATGTGATCAATCCCAGTTCACACGCCCAAAAACAACTGTATCAATTCCTTGCCGATGCACATGACATTGCGCCACAGATGCAAACTCTGATGATCGCAGGCAATCACGATTCAGGTTATCGCATTGAACAAGTTGAACCACTTTTAGAAAAATACAATGCCAAAACTGTCGGTGTGATTCGTTGGAATGATGATAAAAGTTTGGATTTGGATCGTTTAATTTTGCCGATTTACGATATACAAAAAAACATCGTTGCATGGTGCGTGGCACTGCCCTTTTTGCGTTCAGCCGAAATTACAGGTTTTAACGAACACACCACCAATAGTCAAAATGCGATTGCTTATTTACATCAACAACTGATTGCAGAAGCGAAACGCCGAAAAACCGATGATCAAGCCTTAATTTTGATGTCTCATGCACATATGCAAGGCGGCGAAACTTCAGACTCGGAACGCCCGATTATTATTGGTAATGAAGAAGCGTTGTCGACATCTTTATTTGATGACGCGATTGATTACGTAGCGCTAGGACATTTACACAAACCGCAAAAAGTTCAACATCCACATATTCGTTATAGTGGCTCGCCGATTCCACTTTCATTTAGTGAAATTAACTATAAACATCAGGTGGTTGATGTGACCATTGATAAGTCAAAGAATGAAAATCACTTTGAATTTGAAGCGATTGCCATCCCTCGAAGTATTCAACTGCATAAGATAAAAGGCGAACTAAATGAGGTGATGCAGCAACTTAAAAAATTGCCAAGTGAAATCATTGAAAATATTGATCATCGGGAATATGTGGATATTGAATATCACACCTCAACACCACCCCAACCGAATTTAAGACAACAATTTGAAGATGCTTTACCCAAAGATGCCTATCGTTTAGTCCGCATTTCAAGACAATATTTGAATAATGAAAATAATATTCAATCTGAGCACCGTATTCAGCTTGAACCGCCAACACCTGAAAAATTGTTTCAACAAATTTGGCAGAAAAAAGGCTATCAAGCCGATGATGAAGTTACTCAAGATTTTATGAGTTTGGTCGCGGAAGCGCAAAAGCAACTTGAAGATGATCAAACTGGTTAAGGATTTGCCGTGAAAATTTTATCTATTCGACTTAAAAATTTGGCATCACTGGCAAATGAACACTTCATTGATTTTGAAACTGTGCCCTTAGCCAATGCAGGTTTGATTGCCATTGTTGGGAAAACAGGTGCAGGTAAATCCACTATTTTAGATGCCATGTGTCTTGCGCTGTTTAATAAAATTCCACGTTTAAAAGACAGCGATGGAAAATTATTGGATATAGATGGTTCTGAACTGCTGACCAACTCGCCTTTAACCGTATTACGCCGTGGTACAGGACATGGTTTTGCCGAACTCTGTTTTGTGGCGCAAGATCAAAAACATTACATGGCACGTTGGGAAATCAAACGCGCTCGTGAAAATGCCAGTGGTAAGTTACAAAATGTGCAACGTTCGCTTAAATGCCTCACTGACGGTGTGGTGATTGCGGATAAAACCAAAGCCGTTGAAAGCCATATTCAGCAGATAACTCAGCTTAGTTTTGAACAATTCACCCGTGCGGTGCTACTGGCACAATCCGAAGTGACTGCATTTTTAAAAGCACGGGACAATGAACGTGGGGAATTACTGGAATATCTCACCAACTCCAGTATTTTCGCCAAAATTGGACAATTGGCATTTGAGAAAACCAAAGAAGTAAGACTACAACGTGAAAAAATAGAAAGTGTTTTAGGACATATTGAACTGCTATCAGATGAAGCCATTGCAGAATTACAAAGCCAATTTCAAGCAGTGCAAAAAAATTATCAACAACTCGAAACTGAAAAGTTTGAACTGAATAAGCAGCAACAATGGTTTGAGCAAAAATATAAAATCGACAGCGAAATTTCGCAAAAACAGCAGCATCACCGAACACAACTGAACGCACAACAGGCTTTGGCATCAAATCGTCTACTTTTGGCACAACTGGAAACTTTTGCCGAAATTCGTCCTGTGGTTTTTCAGCAACAGCAAACGCAAAAAAATCTGCAACAGCTCGAACCGCAAATTCTGCAAAAGCAAAGTCAATTTGCAACCTTAACGACTCAATTTGAGCAAGATAAAAACAGTTATACGCAAGTAGAAACGGAGTTAAATCAGTACCAGAACTTTGAGCAGAACTATCAAAATGAGCTGACTGATTTACGTAAATATTTGCAAAAACGGGAACATATTAAAGAAGATTTTAACAAAACAAAAAACCAATTAGTACGGCTAGAACAACAGCAAAAACCCTTATTTGAACAACAACAAAAATTTGAGCATGAGATTCAGCAATTCACTGAGCAACACAAACAATGCACTGAACAACTACAACACGGCAGCCAATTTTCGCCCTTAGATCAAGGACTGAATGCGCATATTCAGCAGCTCAAGCAATTCATTCTACACTATCAAAAAGTCGAACAGAGTTTAGGAAATTCACAACTAGCTCAGTCCAAACTTGAACAAGATCAAATTCAGTTAAATCATTTAATCACTCAGTTTGGAACAACCCAACAGATTGAGATTCAACTTGAACAAAAACAAAAATTACGAGAACAACAACAAACTCGCCTCAATCAGTTGGACGTTCTTCAACAAAAATTAACTGCTTATTTTGAACTAAAAGCTGAGCTGATCGAATTACAGAACAAAATC
>DAOMAH010000187.1:0-4173 GCA_035426725.1 Acinetobacter sp. | reverse complement strand
TACTCACCGATTTCCTCCCACGAAAAGCTCAAATTTTAAATCTGAGTTGGGGATTAGCAAGCACAGTAGCACTTCAAATCCTATGCGATTAAACGGCAGCAAATAAGACGTCCTATGTAATAATATTTCCCAACTGATCAGTGAAATAATAAACATTAAAAATATGGGTATTTTTTGACCTGCAGAATTTTATCTTGACCAGAACTTTTCAACCTGTGTCTTTTTTAGATATAATAGCAAGCTTAGTTTTCCGACCATATTAGAATAAACAAAACTATGACCGAAAATTACTGGAAGTTCATATTTGGCTTACAACATAATGCCCAATTATATTTTGATTATAAAATTAACGAACGTTACATTGAACATGAATGGTGTTCAGCAACCAATGACCTTTTTATTGTCCGTGATTTTAAAACCAATGAATTGCTTTATGATTCAATATCTAATCTGATTACTGATCTTAGAAATCAAAATACTCAATATTGTCAACTCATACCTTTTGAGCTTCTCTTCCCTAATTTAACCCAATCTTTTAAACAATTCTTTTTAGATACAACAAATTATCCTGTTGCCATCTTCTTGGGAAGTTATCAAAAATTTGCTTTAGTTAAAGTATTTGCAGAGAAAGTTAAAAATAATTCAACGTCTTCGGATCCTCGTGAATTTAGAGGATTCATCTCATCTCAAACTTATAATAAATATTTACAATTTACTCTCATTCGGTTAGATAAAAAACATCTTAAAATTATTGGCGAGTTCAACAAAAGTCAAAATTGGAAAAATCAGTATAAGTATTTTCAGAAAGAATTTTTAGATAACCCAATTAATTTTAAACAAGATAAAGGCCTAGTATTAACCAACAACTTATTTTTAGAAAATAACAAAATTAACTATCCTTTACTAAATCAACCCATTTCAGAATTTAATCTTGCATTTTCTTTGGTAAACAAACTCCTTAATTTACAAAATGAAGTAAAAACTGAAATTGAGATGACTGTAGAGTCTAGAACTCCCCATAAAAACTTTAATGAAATTATACTTTTCGAAGACAGTTTAAAGAATGCTTTTATCAGTTTACTCTCACATACAGCCAATAACTATCAAAACGCATATGTAAATAAAGATTTTTCTTATGTTCAATTAGATTCCACTCAAAATAAATCTTGGAATAATACTGAATTAAATAACGAACCAAATACAACTGAAAATTCAGAACGCATTACAACGCCAACTCTTTATTTAGTTATATTTGTGATTTTTGTAATAGGACTACTCTATAGAGTTTTTTGATTAATCGTGATTATAATTTGCAAAAATTTTCGTTATTACTATTGCTGTTATTATTTTTCTGCTAATTGGTCGAAAAAATAAAACTTTAGATGATAAAAAAGACCGCTAAAAAGCGGTCTTTTTTTGAATCTCTAAGCTTATGCAGCTAATGCACCTTTAGCTTTTTCAGCTAAAGCCGTAAATGCAACTGCATCATGCATAGCGATGTCAGCCAATACACGACGGTCGATGATCACTTGAGCTTTTTTCAAGCCATCAATCATACGGCTGTAAGACAAACCGTTTAAACGAGCACCAGCATTGATACGCGCAATCCATAAAGCACGGAATTGACGTTTCTTTTGACGGCGGTCACGGTATGCATATTGACCAGCTTTGATTACTGCTTGGAACGCTACGCGATAAACGCGTGAACGAGCACCATAGTAACCTTTAGCGCGAGCAAGAATTTTTTTATGACGACGATGCGCCTGTACACCACGTTTTACACGAGCCATTTATAATCTCCTTAGATGTATGGGCACATACGACGAACTGAAGCAACGTCACTCACGTGAACCATTACACAGCCGCGTAATTGACGAATACGCTTAGCAGATTTTTTGGTCAAAATGTGGCGTTTGAACGCTTGTTTACGCTTAATACCGTTAGCAGTCGCTTTAAAGCGTTTAGCTGCACCACGGCGAGTTTTCATCTTAGGCATAACAACCTCTTTTGAACACCTGTTCGGAACGTTTGCACCATTGCAAAAACGACCTGCAGGTAAGGGAGCCGACATTCTAAAGCATCCTCACTTAAAACAAAAGTAAAATGCTCATTTTTGACACTAAATATTCGATTTGCTCTAAGTCTTATTTCTCTTAATTAATTCTCAAATTATGAGAAAAATCTATAAAATTAGCCTCTATAATAGCTTTGAATCTTTAACTTGCAATCAATATGAATATACAAAATGATGCATTTGCAGCGTTACGCTATCGAGATTTCTCGATCGTTACGTTGAATCAATTTTGCTTAACGCTTGCGATTTTGATTCAAGAAATTATTGTTGCTTATTCGCTCTACCAAATTACTCGCGATCCACTCACCTTGGGTTTTATTGGATTGGCTGAAGCGATTCCGTTTATTACACTATCGTTATGGGGTGGATATTTTGCAGATAAGTTGAATAAACAGACCATCATGAAAGTGTGTTTATTCTTTGCGATTCCCTTACCTTTAGTGCTTTGGGCTTTGTTTCATTTACATGGCTTAGAAAAAATTGGCATTAATACGCTTTCTTGGGGTATTTATGCAGTGATTTTTGCTTTAGGCACCATTCGTGGTTTCTACAACCCTTCTGCTACATCACTCAAGCCATTTTTAATTCCACGTGAACTTTATGCCAATGGTGCAACGTGGACAACCATCGGCTGGCAAAGTGGGGTGATTATTGGCCCTATGCTCGGCGGTTTTATGTTGGCATTTCTTGGTCGAGAAACTAGTTTATTAACCGTTACTGCCTTATTAGCCCTCTGCTTTATTTTGATTAGCCTGTTGCAAAAACGCACTTTCCCAAAGATGGAAACAGAAAATGTGCTGCAAAGTTTGACCGATGGTTTCCGCTTTATTTGGAAAACTAAAATTGTGCTGTGGGCGATTTCACTCGACCTTGTTTCTGTTTTATTTGGTGGTGTGATCGCCCTACTCCCGATTTTTGCCGAGGAAATTTTAAAAGTCGGCCCTGAAGGTCTTGGCTATTTACGTGCTGCTCCTTCGATTGGCGCGCTCATAACCATGATTGCACTAACAAAATTCCCACCGATGCACCATGCGTGGCGCAATATGCTCTTGGCGGTAGCAGGCTTTGGTATTTTCACCATTCTGTTTGCTTTCTCAAATAACATGTGGCTTTCACTTTTTGCACTGATGATGACAGGGGCTTGCGACAGTATTTCAGTGGTGGTTCGTCAAACGGTGCTACAAATCTTCCCACCTGAAAATATGCGAGGTCGGGTTGCTGCCGTAAATGGTATGTTTGTTTCTTCAAGCAACGAACTTGGGGCTTTTGAATCAGGTCTAGCTGCCAAATATTTGGGAACGATTACTGCGACCCTGTTCGGTGGTTGTATGACACTTGCTGTCGTAACCTATTGTTGGTTTAAAACCTCTGATTTATTTAAAGTCGACATCACCAAAGGTTCTGATCATTAAAAGTTTTGGGAAAGACTAGCGCTTTCCCATTTACTTAAAAAATCCCGAGATATAAAGCATATAAAGTCAGATAACGACCGCCTTTAGCAATGATCACCATCAATAAAAATCGCCAAAAATTTTCTTTCATCAATCCTGCTATTAACGTGATTGGATCACCAATCACAGGCGTCCAACTCAGCAATAAAGAATAATAGCCATATCTATGGTAGATCTGCTGTGCTTGTACTAAACGCTGCTCTGAAACAGGAAACCATTTTTTAGCTTTAAAATGTTCAATTTTCAACCCTAACCACCAGTTCACGCATGAACCGAGCACATTACCAATAGTTGCAACCAAAATGAGATAGAAAGGATTGGAAAGCCCTTGTATTAAAAGGGTTATTAATACCGCTTCGGACTGTAAGGGCAACAAAGTCGCAGCCCCAAAAGCTGATATAAACAATAACCAATAACTCATGAGGCAAACTTACACACGATTGAAAAATTAGACTTGGATGGATAATGCTTTTTGAATCGCAGGACGAGCCGTTAAAAGCTCAATATAATCCTGTACATAAGGATAGTCTTCAAGTTGAATACCCTGCCATTCATATCGTAATGCCCAAGGAAGAATTGCCATATCAGCAATTGCATATTCACCCGCTACAAATTTTTGACCCATTACTTGTTTGTTTAGCACGCCAT
>DAOMAH010000186.1:0-4185 GCA_035426725.1 Acinetobacter sp. | reverse complement strand
CACCACGGCATAATCCAGATTCGCCAACATAAAGTGTTTGTCTTCATCGGGGTGTTGTAACACTGCATTGACTCGACGCACCTTATTATTGGTGTGCATACTGTAGTATTCAGCAACCAAAGGTTCTAGCTGCTTACCCCAATACAAGGGTGCATAACCTGCACTTTCATCTTCGATATTTTGTTGCATCCGCCCTGTCTTGATCATCCACAATTCCAGCATCGACATATACGGATTCAGTCCACATGCGGTGGCGGCATCACTACTGCCAATGCCTAGTTTTCTGACCTCTAGCCATTGTTGGTAATTCATCTGTTTGGTGTTGGCAAGTCGTTTTGCTACAGGTGTTTTGGTTTTTCGTGGCTGCGTATTCGGTCGGTCTCGTTTGGTTCGAGTTCCGACTTCAACCTGTTGAGTCGATGAGTTTTGAGTAGTTGGATTCAGGTTGGGTGAATACGGCTGTAACGGTGGATTGTTTAAGGTGTTTTGAATTTGAGTATGACTATTCATTAGAAATATTCCTGTATCGATAAAAGTGTAAAAGCTGAATTTCGGGCATAAAAAAAGCCACGTCGGGGGAGACGTGGCGAAAGGGTTCTGCGGTTCAGGTTTTACCTGATGGTTAAAATAAGATAGTTTTCTTAAATAAAACTGAATAATGAAAGGGTTTATTAAGACACCATTCTTAATGCCTGTTCCACACCTCGTTGTTTAATGGCTGCACCTGCACCAAACCAAGCTGAATCTAGTCGATGGTCGGTACTCATGGCTCGACGTTCGTGATCAACAAACTCGGTGATACTGCACAGCAAGCCGTAGGCTGTACCTTTGGCTGAACTGAGTTCTGCACCTCGTCCCTGACCATTAAACATATCCATGACTTTAGACATGGCTCGTCCATTCGGTTCAGTTTTATTGGTTGCATTGGCTTCATTTGCCACATTACGGTAGAACTGGATAATACTGTCATCCTGTTCTGCAATACTGAGACTGGTATTGTTAAACACCGCATCAAAGTAAGCTGCTGCTTCCTGTTGAGTCACCTTGCGCTGGCTGAGTTGTTTCATTTCATACATGTGCTCATCCCATGCGCGAACTGAAATGCCCAGTTGCTGCTTGACTTTCTCTGCATCGAATCGGGTGCTGTGAGGCACTTTAACCACACCTGCACTACTTTGTCCTTTGAGGGCAATCGCCAAAGTGTTGTTACATACAACCCGAATGGAAGTGAACTGTGCTGTCGTGGCAAGAGTTCCATCACACGCTGTGGCCAACAGGATATAGCCATTACTGACATCCTTACCCTTTAGGGCTGAGCTTTGCCCTGTCCGTGCCAGTGCCCAGAACTTTTTGCCGCCCTTGAGTACCCCTGCGGTTTCCAGTTCAAAGCCTGATTGCTCGGTCAGGTCTTTGTAGAAATGCAGGATTTCCATGGGTTGTACTTCCTGAAAGCGTTGACTGACCACTGATAAAGGGGCATGAGTATCTGAACGATACAAAACACGCTGTTCCTCAAATGGCAAGATAATACTTTGACCACGTTCATTTTTAGCCATGTAACTGACATCGGATGATTCAATCCGCCAGTCCATGCCTGCCTGCTGTGCCCAGACTTCAATCGGCTGATCCTGCGTAAGTTGATTACCTAATCCATGCCAAGGGGTTTGTCCTACATATGCCATGTTTTCGACTAAATGTGCCATAGTGTTTTCCTTTAAAAACAAAATGGGTCAGTGTGCTACTTTGCTTTTTAGGCAAAGTAGCACACTGACCCATCAAAATGATGAATGATTAACCATAGAGTTAAGATGATTGAATGATAGAACTATCACTCTTCAATCTCATGATATATAACTAAAATTTATTTAAATCAGTGCAAATTAAAAACCAATAGGCCTCATCAAAAAGGTTTTTTATTAATAATGTATAAACATAAATATTTTTATTGATTTAAAGTATCTTTGCTAGAGTTTAGCTTACCAAAAACTTGTAAAGTTTTTTGTACACCTAGCTATTTAGGCTCACAAGACACTTTCTATGTTGGTAATCTAAAAGGCGTTGCCTTTTACTCAATCAACATGAAGAACAACCAAAAACCCTCATACGTTTCACATTCACACGGACTCTAAGCCGTTGCTCAATCTTTTCAGGAGTCACCAGAGCTAAATAGCTATAAACTGCTTTAAGCCTCTCTAATCCTCTTGGGTCTTCACGCTTGATCATCCCCAAACCATTTAGATATTTATAATTTTCTGTTTTCTGAATGCTGTCTGTATTCACTACCATAATTTCACTGTGTTCCGAATCTTCATCCGCACGTTTACACGTATGGCAATTCCAATAATAGCCAAGCCCCTCCGTGATTTCCTCCATCCATACCCTACCTACCCATCTAGCGAGCTTACAGTCATACGTAGATTTAGAACCATCATAGATCAAAAACAAATGAACGTGATAACTCCCTAGCGGAGCCTGCTCTAAACACCAAGCATTCAGTTTCAGGTTTCTAAAGCACGTATGCTTATTTGCCATACGGTTACGAAGCGTTTGAACATGCAGATTAAACATTTCAATATCAACCACATGCTTTTTATCCACGTGATACTTCAAATCCACCCTGACAATGAGATTACGGCTATAACGATCGAATAATCTCTCTACCTTTGTTTGAAGTGTTGTTAATCTGCTCTTAACACCAGACTTATACTGACGAAGATCGCTCAGGACTTTTTCCTTATTAACTTTGAATAACCAACTGTAATGCTCTAATAACCAATCACTGATTTCTAAAAGAGATTCATAGGTGTATTGACCATCTTGCATTTGCTTAAAGCCATAAAACTCACAGGTAGCTAAGAACTCAAATAAACCAACGTAGTCTACATATTCATGATTACATGAATAAATTTGTTTAAAAGCATCTAGCAATCTAACCAGTTCAGGTAAGTTTTTTCTATTCAAACCATCATTGATAATCCTTTTGGTAAAAGATTCAATTTCAATCAACAGTCTTGGTTCATGGAGAGTGTGTTGGTGAATGTTCATGATGAGTAGTTCCGTAGTATGCTCATCAGATCAGGTGTTTGAGTATTTTTTAATTATTAATCTTTAGTTATATAATTCATATATATATAATTCATATATATAATATCTACTACAGCTTTTCAGATAAAAAAATGCCCTAGGATTCATTGGAAGATAGAAACATTTCAATCTATTTATCCTAGGGAATCTTATGAAATTGATCATTTTCAGCAAAGCTAAAGTTATTCAACGCTTTCAATCAAAAAACACAAGAATAATCATGATTGTTCATCATCATTTTTCCTAACAAGTACAAGCTTTGATTTAGGCTTCTGCCCTAGAGTCAGCCTTTTTTCTTTAAGCACCCAACCTTGAATTGGGTAAAATAAACTCTTGTAACAAATATATGGCAAATACTTTTCTTTAAAAGCTCCCCTAGTCACTTTGTCTATAGTCTCAATTTTTAAGGGTTTTGACGAAAGTTCGATCACTCCATCCCAAATAGCGCGGGATTTTAGAAGGTAAGCAAACTCTGCTTTTATAAAAGCAAGAGGACCACTATGAGATAAATCCTCTGAATTTCGATATTTTTCATTGCGCTGGTCAATAAACCTTTTCAAAAATGAATCTAAACTTTTATATATATCAATAGACTGTAACTCTGAGTCATAATTAAAAATCAAGGTTAGGTCTGCATACAACGTTTTGTTTTGCCCAACTACAAATCCATTTTCATCCCAACGCAGGATATACCCTCTTAACCAACGTAAAGGTTGAATTGAGCGCCCTACCCGAAGGAACTCTGTCAAAATTGCCGATTGCTCTTTTTTGCTAAAATTACCACCATCTAGACGACCAAATTTCAGATGCAATCGATGAACAAGTACGTCCTTTTTTAAAAGGTAATCACCATATTTTGACAATTTTTCAAATGACTTATCTAATTCTTTAAGCTGCTTGTTATAAGTATTCACATTCAGATTTGTTTTAAACCTACTTAATAACTCTTCATACTTGTGAATCGTTTCAGGGCTTATTGTGTGATTACATAAATCCAATAACTCACCCGCCTTGGAAGAAAAGAAGCTCCTAAAATCGATTACATTTTGTGATTCGAAACCAAGCATTACTATTGAAGTAAAATGAAAATCCACATCTTTT
>DAOMAH010000185.1:0-4238 GCA_035426725.1 Acinetobacter sp. | reverse complement strand
TTCAACTTAGAATTATTTCTCGACAGACATGAATAGTTTACAAATTCATACTGTCTTAAATATTTACCTTTTTTAATCTCTAATCTAATTTGTGTTTCCAAACCATTATATTTTACATCCAAGGGATCAAAACAAAAAATATAATTAGTCTTTTTTTTATATAAATTTTTTAAACTTTCCTCATGTATATCAATTGATAATTTTTCATCAAAAACATTTCCTTTGTACTTAAATGAACTATCTAATAACCCAAAATCATTAGCTGCTATCATTTCACTAGTTTTTAGAGCACAAATTTTACTACTAGAAAATTCATATTTAAAGTCTGTCATTTTTTTTTCTTTACAACCCACTAAAAGATTTAGTAGTAAAATCAAAAAAATACTTCTAATCATGCTAACTTCCTTATTAATAAACCAAGAAAATTAAAGATGCTAAAGCTGCGGCAGGTTGTATATGTATATCTTGTAGAGAAGCCAAAGAGTAGCCTTTTGGGTCTTGTAGAATTGGTTGAACGACTTTTCCTATGTGTTGCAGATTAGAATTTTTGTTATTCCTCCAAGCTGAGCTAAAATTAACATCATTATAACTATGAGTAACCCCATAATAATCAGCTAAAATATTAGCTTGTTGTTCTGGATTTAATTTCTTAAAATTAGTTTTCTCATCTAATTTATAATCATATGGATCATATATAGAATCAGGAAGAGTCCATTCTAAAGTTTGCAAGACCAATCCTCTTTTTAGTACATTAACCCCTTTTTGAAATTGCCATACATGGGACATTTCATGGATAAATGTTAATTTCGCTTTAATTCTTAGATCACTACCATCTACTCGAATAGGATTTTCAGAAAATTTTGGATTTGAAAAATCATCTTGGTAAATATCTGAACCTGTTAATCCATCGGGATAATGTACATGTCCAAGTGGTGTCATAGGAACTTGTTGTTTCGGGATAAAAGCTTTATTAATAATCTTAACTTTTTGATAATCTATAGAGTCCTTAAAAATTCTTTTACACATCAAGATTTCACCAGATGTCAAAGAGCGATATTTTTTAGAAATCCCCTCTTTAATTACTACTTTTGAGTTAGAAACTGTATTAGTAATTATTTTATCTGTTACAAACCTAATTATTGACTTTCCTGTTGGCAATTCTGGTGCATTAGGTATTTTAAATCCTGGAATCTCAGGCAAGTGCAAATCTGGTACTATTTTAAAATTCATTTTCAAACCTCACATGAGCATGATTCATTACAATTACTATCAACATATAGATCTATTGAAATAATTCTTAATGCATTTTCAGTTTTTAATCTTTCGGTATTTCCCTCATCGTCTGTTTCCCCTTGTTTAGTTGTACCATCTTCGTATGTGACTAGATAATCTATATTTGCATATGGTCTACCATGTATATCTTCTAACTTTATTTGCTCATCAAAATTTGACGATTCTTCTTTTACAAAATTATTATGCATTTCATTTGACTTTGTTTTCCGCTGTTCACTATTCTAAAAACCACCACCATTATCCTGAACAACTAAACCCTGTTTCGGCAACAATTTACAACCACAAGACAAAGCATCATTTACTCTTGCCGCCGCCTTACCCATAACTTGCATATGCGGATCACCCGCGATAATGGTCGAAACCATTTGATGCTTTGGGCAAGTCGCTTTATCACCGACACATGCAATCGGAATGCCTTCAATCAAAAAACTAGCATTTCCTGTAATCACTTGCCCACCACCTGTAGTCGGGCATCCCATGACGATATACGGTGTTGCCATAATCACTTACTCATATTTGGAGTTATAAATTATCAAAGCACTTCAAATTCAATACGACGATTTTTCTTACGACCTTCTACCGTTGAATTATCTGCAACTGGTTGACTTGAACCTTTGCCTGCTGTGCTTAAACGTTCGACCGAAATACTTTTACTCACTAAATAGTTTTGTACTGCCGTGGCTCGCTCTTGACTGAGAACTGTATTTTTATTGGCATCGCCAGAACTATCGGTATGTCCAATAATCTTGACTTTCTTCGCGCCGACTTTAGTCAATGCCACGACCATCTCATCCAAAATTTTGTTCCCAGCATCCGTCAGAATCGCACTACCCGATTCAAACTCAATAATTCGATTTTTTAAGGCATCATCTATAATCTTTTGTTCCGCCTGATTCACAGAAAGCTGCGCAGTTAAACGATAAGGCTGCTGTACCAAAGATTGAAAAGTGGACGTCGTTGGTTGAATTTGACTTGGGTCAGCCATTTTCCCTGTTAAATCAACCTGAGTTCCTTTTACCCGCAATTGACCTTGTGAAATCTTTTTTAGATCAGGGGTAATCACACGACTTACGGAATCACTCCAACCATTTGGAGCAGAAACAGGACGAACTTGGATTTTATCCACGACTTGATCTGCCCCATAGATTGACTGCATTTTCAATAAGATGGCTTGTTTACTCGCCTCGTTCGGCACAGCACCTTCAACGACGATTGGTGCTGCAATCACATTGTTGCTTTGACCCAAAACGATCAAACTGAGCAGTACACCAGCCCAAATGGATTTCGAATTATTTCTCATATTTATTCATCTAAAAAAGTTTGTCGAAAAAGTTTTAAACCTTGATTCAGGCTTAACTGTCGCTGACATAGTGATTGTTCGAGTGTCGCTAAACCTGCATTTTGTTCTAAATAAGCATCAATCCATTCTGCTTGAATTAAGGACACCCAATGCTCACTCTGCATGTTTTGAGTAAAAATATCGCTGAGTGCCATAATGTCTGCGCCTTGAAAACCAATGAACAAAATCGGTTCTTCACGGTGTAAAATACCGATCAAGATTTCAGCATTATTTCCACCCAAGAAACGCCCAATCATTCCGACCCAAAAAGCAGCAATTTCATAGCAATACATGTGATTATTGATGGGTAAAATCAGTACTTTGTTTAAACGGCTAATACCATTTTTTAAGATGGGTTGCAGCAAAAGCCCTAGACCAATCATACTTTGAGTGAGTTCGTAGACATTGATTTTCATCAATTGTGCAAATGAGTGCATGGTATGATTTTCATAAAAGCCAATGCATTCTGTCGCAGTAAAAAGCTGAACCGAATGAGGTAAATTATTGAGCTTTTCCAACATGATGTTGCTATCACGAATACTGCGAAGTACGCGATTTCTTTGAAATAAATCAACCAAGACCGACTTATAATAATAAGGTGCTAACAATAGATTCTGATAGGGCTGCTCTACATCTAATAACTGGCTCAGCACCATGGGGAATGCACGCCCTGAACTGTCCTGACTGGCAATAAGGTTCGCCGCAAGAAACATTGGCTCGGCTGGATTTGCAATAAAGAAATCTAGGGTCGGCAAAGAATCGTAGTGTTGTTTAAAATCAGGGGCACGCATCGCATGTTCAAGTGCCTCGGTAATCCACTGATCAAGCACTTGAATTAAGGCATACTGCCCTTTCGATTTCAGAAAATCGCCGCGAGCGGGTGTCTTTCCATAATACAAAGGAGTGGTTTTTACTTGTTGCATCTAAGCCACTCCTGTAACGCTGTAACGGCTAACATTAGGGCGCTACTCCTAATTGAGGTGATGGTGCTGTCTGTGGCTGTGTGACTGCCACATTTGTCGGCATCGCTTGAGCCGATACTACACGGACAGCCTTATCTGTCACCACCTTATCAACCAACTGCAAGCCTGCATAACCACGACTTGAACCAATATTGCCTGAGCTATTTCCGCTAATTAATCGGAAGTTCACTTTTAAGTTAAATGACGGCTCTGCCTTGCTTGTCCATGTCATTTCAAAACTGCCATTTTGTTCTTTGCGTTGCGCTGCATCAATCAAACGGTTAATGCCATATTCACCTGGTTCTTCGAAAATGGTATGGGTTTTCCCCTCTAAATCGACTACGGTAATACGTGCGCCTGGAATTGCCCCTTGATTTGGCCAAACGAAATTCACCCATTGTTGTATGCCATTCTCGAACACCATACGCTGACCATCAATGTCGATGGTATAAGACAAATATTGTGGATTCGATAATGGATAAAACTGGAAATTCGATTGATTGGATACAGGTGCTGCTGCAGGCTGATCTAAGCTACCCGTTGCCATACCATTGATTGGCGAAACATATTGTTGGAACGCCATCACGAATTGTGGATTCAAGCTAATGCCTAAATCTTTCCATGTTTTCGAGGTCAAGACATAA
>DAOMAH010000184.1:0-4242 GCA_035426725.1 Acinetobacter sp. | reverse complement strand
GAAGAACTCTGCGAGTTTCAAGGACAATATAACAACGACCAATATTCAGCAAAGCAAATTAAAGACACACGGACACTGTTGCAAATGCGGCATGGTCTACAACTCAATAGCACATCCTTTGCGTTTCAACCTCAAGATATTGCAGAAATTAAACTCGATAAAATCACGCAAGAATATAAACAACAGCAAGCAAAGCTGCAAAATTTAAAAATCGTGCCAATCAAAGAATTTGAACAATTAAAACGACAGGCTTTAAAAGATTTAGACCAAGAATATCAACATAATTATTTAACAGCTGCCGCATTTACCCAACCTGAAAAGCTGTTGATTCCAAACTATGGTGCGCAATGCTTTGCTATTGCAAAATTATTGAATGAAAAAGATAAACGTATTTTATTTCAAAATGCTAGAAACTCTTTAGAAAAAGAAAATAAGCAGCAATTAAAATTAGGCAATGATCCTATATTTCTTTCAAAGCAAAGCAAAGCATTTGAAGCCAAGTTAAAAAGTGCAGATGCAGTAAATTATGCAAAAATTCAGCTCATTCGTGACTGGACAAATTGTGCCAATCCACATGATTCTGAGACAGATCAACTAGACCAAGTTTTCCGCAAAAAAGTCTTTATTCGTAGCAAGGAAATTTATTGTGACGAACCTTGATAAACCCTCCTTAATCATACGTTGTTTCAGTGAACTACAAGATTACACTTCCCGTTTTGAAGCAATGAAAGACTTCACAACTACCCGTGATGAAACAACTTCGGATGAAGTTTGGTTATTACAACATCAAGATGTTTTAACACAAGGTCAGGCTGGTAAAGCTGAGCATATCCTCGTCCACACACAACTCCCGATTGTTCAAACCGATCGTGGCGGGCAAGTAACATGGCATGGACAAGGGCAATTGGTGGCTTATTTCCTGTTAGATTTAAATCGCTTGCAATGGAATGTGCGTAGTTTGGTCAATTTTGTTGAAAAGGCGATGATTGATTTGCTCAAACAGTACAATATTCTTGCTTATGCCAAACCGAATGCACCCGGCGTTTATGTCAAAGAGCGCAAAATTGGTTCTCTCGGCTTTAAAATTCGCCGTGGACGAAGCTATCACGGCCTGTCTTTGAATATTGATTGCGACCTTACTGGCTTCCAAACCATTAATCCTTGTGGATACGCAGGCTTAGAAATGGTACGCTTACAAGACTTGCTTGACGATTATCCGAATTTTGAGCAACTCTGTCATACGTTGATTGATTATTTAAAGCATTCAAATTTATTCCATGACCTCCAAGTCAATTATCAATAAATATCTTCCCAATCTCCCAAAAATAATTTAGAGTAATTATTCTAATTTGCTTTTGCATCATTTTAACAAGGGATACGCAAGTGATTTCGACCAAAGCCGTAAAACCTACTTTGCAACTTGCCTACGTAAAACTCATGATGGATGTCGTGGGACGTGGTTTAGTCATGGCATGCCAAGTCGATGAGGAAGTTAAACAAGAAGTTTCGAACTTTCCCGTAAACTATGTCCTTTCAATGAATGTATTCCCACACGGTCCTGCATTTGTTGTTCGTGTGACGCAAGATAAACAACTTGAACTTTTATTTAATTACAAAGCCAAGCCCGATTTAACGGTGACGTTCAAACATCTTACCCATGCTTTCTTAGTTTTTTCGTTTCAAGAAGGCACTGCACAAGCCTTTGCCAATGACCGAATTATTGCAGACGGAGATGTCTCCAGTGCGATTCGACTTGTCCGTTGTTTGAATAAAATTGAATCCTTGATCTTACCTAAAATGGTCGCTTCTCTTGCGGTAAAACGTTATCCAGCAGAACTTAAGATCAAAGAAAAAGCCAATAGTGCAAAAAATATCTATTTAAAAGTCGTTAAATCATACCTCAAACGGAGTGCATAACATGGCGAAGCCTTATTACGAATTTTTCTGTCCTGTAAAAGTCATTGCAGGCAACGCAGCCATTGAACACATTCCGTTTGAATTGGCAACTTTAGGTGCCAAACGCCCGCTTATCATTACCGACAAAGGCGTACGTACCAATGGCTTACTCGCACCAATCGAGGCTGCATTTAGTACGACGGATACCGTTATTGGTGCCATTTTTGATGACGTTCCGCCAGATTCTAGTTTAGAAGTGGTTCGCTTAGCGGCTGAGCTTTATCGCAAAAAGAAATGTGATGCGATTATTGCGATTGGCGGCGGTTCAGTGATTGATACCTCTAAAGCAACCAATATTTTAGTGTCAGAAGGCGGTGATGATTTACTGCAATACTCAGGTGCGCATAACTTACCAAAACCATTAAAACCTTTTTTTGTGATTCCAACGACATCAGGCACAGGCTCTGAAGTAACGATGGTTGCTGTGGTTTCAGATACGCATCGTAATGTAAAATTGGCATTTGCCTCTTATTACTTAATGCCACATGCGGCGATTCTTGATCCACGCATGACCATGACCTTGCCACCACATTTAACCGCAATGACAGGTATGGATGCATTGACTCACTGCGTTGAGGCTTATACCTGCTTAGCAGCAAATCCTTTAAGCAATGCCTATGCGAGTGCAGGGATTAAGAAAATCAGCGAGAACTTATTCAAAGTGTTGGATAACCCAAGTGATGCACATGGTCGCCTAGAGCTCGCTCAAGCTTCAACTATGGCAGGTATTGCATTCTCGAACTCGATGGTTGGTTTAATTCATTCGCTGGGTCATGCTTTAGGTGCAGTGGCACATTTGCCTCATGGACTTTGCATGAACCTGTTCATGCCTTATGTGCTTGAATATAATAAAGAGATCAATGGCGATAAAATCGGTGAGTTGTTACTGCCACTGGCTGGTGCAGATATTTATGCACAAACACCTGCCAACTTACGTGCCGATAAAACCATTGCGACGATTTTGACCATGCGCGACCGTTTGTTTAACCTCACCAAACTACCACGTACTTTGCGTGAAACAGGTAAAGTCACCGAAGCTCAGTTAGATGAAGTCGCTGAAAAAGCATTAAATGATGGTTCAATCATTTATAATCCGAAAGAAGCCAACTTCAAAGACCTCCGTGCTATTTTACAAAAAGCATGGTAATTCAATAAATTAAAACAAATTATTGAATCACAAAGTCCTGATATTGAATTGATATCAGGACTTTTTTATTCTGCTGAATTTTTATTCATCTAATTTACTCGCCAATTGGCAGAAAAATTGCTAAAAAAGCATAAAGGTGCTGACAATTTCCGCCGATTTAAGCTAAATTGGCGAACTTCTGACCTTGCTGTAGTGGGAACATTTGCACTTCAAATGCGCCTTAAAAACTATAGCTGATTCTTGATCAACGATAATGAGGATAACGCCGTTGACACATAATTCTGGGGCTCAACCTACCGCAAAGCTGCAAAAAACGCTTGGTTTTTGGCATATTATAATTATTGGTTTGGCTTATATTCAGCCAATGACACTGTTTGATACTTTTGGTTTGGTCTCGGAAGAAAGTCATCACCATGTTCCGACCTCTTATATCGTGGCACTGATTGCAATTTTGTTCACCTCGATCAGTTATGGACACATGATTCGTCGTTATCCTTCATCTGGATCGGCCTATACCTACGCACAAAAATCTATTCATCCGAATGTTGGATTTATGGTGGGTTGGTCATCTTGGCTAGATTATTTACTCTCACCGATGGTGAATATCATCTTGGCAGTCATTTATCTTGAAGCCTTATTTCCAAATGTGAATCATTGGGTTTGGGTGCTTGGGCTGACAGCATTTATGACTGGCGTTAACTTACGCGGCGCGCGATTTGTTGCGAACTTTAATAGCTTGATTGTGTTAGTTCAATTAATCGTGATTGGCTACTTCACTTGGATGGTCTATCAACTGCTGGCAAGTGGTGTGAATGCTGATGGAACTTTGGTCAATGCCAAATACCAATTATGGAGCTTAGAGCCATTCTGGAATGAAATGACCTCAGTCGGAGCACTGATTACTGGTGCAACATTACTGTGTTTCTCATTTACAGGCTTTGACTCACTCAGCTCTTTAGCGGAAGAAACCAAAGATACTGAAAAAACCTTACCTCGTGCGATTTTCATGACGGCGCTGTTTGCTGGGGTGGTGTTTATTATTAGCACCTACTTTATGCAAATCTATTTCCCAAATGATCCAAAGAGCTATTTCCAAGATGTCGCCGCAACGCAACCTGACATTTTATTATTGGTTGGCG
>DAOMAH010000183.1:0-4244 GCA_035426725.1 Acinetobacter sp. | reverse complement strand
CTATTTGATTGATTATTAAACAACATAATATTGATTTATTTGAACTAAAAACTATCATCAAAGAATAAAAATAACAAGAATAATGATGATGTCTGTTCAACAACGCAAACGTATTGATTTAGTTAGACAATGAATACACTACAAGCATATGAGCTATCGACTAAACAAGCTTATGGTGGGTAGATAAAACGCTATGTTATTTTTCAACAAATGCGTCATCCACGAGAGATGGGGCGGTTGGAAGTGTGGAATCTTATTTGTCGGCAGAATTTACAGCGTGCATTCAAGCTTGCTGTGCAGCACGCTAAAATTTGCAGAGTGGCTATGACATGAGAAGAATGCAAGCGCAATTAAGACATGCCGATATAAAAACCACATGGAACAAGTGACGTATTGAATAACGTTCATTCGCATTTACTAACTTTTACGCACTGTATCAATTCCACATCAACACTATCCTATGATGCTTCCCCTGCATAAGCTATAAACGTTCCATTGCTTAACGCATTAAAAGGACTGAAAAGATAGTGAATAAATTACAATTATTGGCTTTCACCACAATATTAGCGGCATCTTCTTCCTTGTGGGCTGCTGATACAGCAACCAACACCACAACCAATACACAGAATGCTGAACCTGAAAAAACCATGCCTTACGGCGAAAACCCAAGTATCGGACGGGTCATTCTCTATAAAACAGGTAAAGGCATGCAAAACTTAGGCGGTGCGATTCAGCAAAGCTCAGACAAAACATCCGATAAAATGAGCAAAACATGGCAAGAAGCCAAAATCTATGGCGCAGAACAATCGCAAGCCATACAAAGCAAAGCGGAAGAAACAAAAGAAGTCGCAGCTAAAAAACTTCAAGACACCAAAGATGCAGTCATAGGCACAAACAACGGCAATGTTCCAATTGAACGCGTGGAACTCAGCCAACCAACGACGAACTAAATAAAAAAACCTCTCATTTATTCAGTGAGAGGTTTTGGGTTTAGAGGTCGATCACGCCATTTCTGTGGACTTTTCAACCTGTCGATCCAACAAATATTCATCCAAATTAAAACGGCTCAATTGCTGACGCATCTTAAACGTCGTCCACGGCCACAAAGTGCTGTTTCGCCCATTTCGATCAATGAAATAACTTTGACACCCCCCTTTATTCCACACTGTGGTTTTTAACGCTTCATCTACACGTTGGTTAAATTCAGATATACGCACAGGATTCGGCTCTATGGTTTTGATATTCTGTTGAATGGCTTGCCGCAAAGCGTCGATAATATAGGTCATTTGCGCTTCGATAATAATAAACGCAGACGAACTTACCCCAATATTCGGCCCAAACATCAAGAAACCATTCGGACAATCTTCCACCATCGTCCCCATATAACCTTCAGGACTGCCTTGCCATACATCAGAAACACTTTTGCCATGACGGTTAAACACACGTTTTGCGATTGGCGGTTCAGCCACTTCAAAACCTGTTCCTAAAATAATCACATCGGCTTCAACAATATCGCCCTCACTCGAAATTAGTTGCGTGCCTTTCACTTCTGCCAGTGCGCTCGACAGCAAGGTGACATTATTCTGCGCTAAAGCGGGATACCATTCATTCGACTGCAAAATGCGTTTACAACCAATCACATAATTCGGGGTTAATTGACGGCGCAATTGCGGATCTTGAATGCTTTTTTGCAGATGATGTTCAGCCACTCGCTGTACAGGACGCATGGCGGCATTATTTTTTAAGCCACCATTTAAACTTTCAAAAATGCCATAAATTGAAGCCCGCATGACCGATTGGGTCACAGGCACATATTTAAACAAGGTCTGTAGTTGTGACGGCAAGGAAATATCTGACTTCGGTAAGACCCAATGCGGCGTGCGCTGAAACACAGTCAATTGTTTAGCCAAAGGCTGAATACGTGGCACAAACTGCGTCGCCGATGCACCTGTCCCAACCACGGCAACACGTTTACCTGTCAAATCGACATCATGTTTCCAACGTGAAGAATGGAAATTTCACCTTGGAAATCTTTCAAACCTGCAATATTTGGAATTACAGGTTCATGCATAGGGCCACATGCCATAATCGCAAATTGTGCGTGAAATTCACCTTGTTGTGTTTTGACAATCCAGCACTGTTTTGCATCTGACCAATTCGCTGACAACGCTTCATGCTGAAAATGTACATGTGGTAAAACTTGATATTTTTGCGCTGTATTTTGCAGATATTGCTTAATTTCAGCCTGCCCTGCAAACACACGACTCCATGACGGATTCGGTTCGAAAGAATAAGAATACAACGCTGATGGCACATCACAGGCACATCCTGGATAAGTATTTTCACGCCATACGCCGCCCAACTCTTCGGCTTTTTCTAGCAGAATAAAATCATGAATGCCCGCTTCTTTGAGTTTTGATCGCCGCGCCTACGCCTGCAAAGCCACCCCCAATAATAATCACGCGATAAAACGGAACTTGTTGTGTGCTTGTTTTCATGACATCTATCCTGAATTTTTATTCCGAAAACAACATCGCACAAAGCCCTGAATCGGTCAATTCTTGTCATAAAAATTTGAACGTTTTAAAAATTAAATCTTGTCAATATTGTTTGAATAGGATGATGAATCTTCATCTGTTTTTTACAATATCCGTGCAAAACTTGGATTGCACTGCATCGACTTTATCGACACACTCAAAACATCTATACACGAATTGGAATTTTTTAAATGGCAGTTGCTGCGTACAAAACTTTAATTTTCACGGTCGCATGTAGTTTCGGTTTTACCGCTTGTTCGATGTCACCGTCTCAAAATACTGCTGCATTACATCCTTTACAGCAGGTTGAAAATATTGCTGCTGTGCCAAATACCAAAAGTAATAACGCTACATTAAGCCATGACAAAGACCATTGCGTTATTCAATTCACTGGGTATTTTGACGGTGGCGAAAGCACCGAAACTTGGACATTCCAAGCGCAACAATTACAACAAGCTTATTCCGAAACCTTTAAATATAATCAGCGAGATACAGTCGATGCTGTTGCACAAAAATCGGACTTGGATTTAAACAGTAAAGTGAAAAGCGTATTTGATATTCAAAGCCCTGAAACAAAAAATAATTTTGAAAAACTCAAAAGCCATTTCAATAAAGACACGCTCAGTCAATGTGCCTAAATTTCAATATTCCGTGATGAGGGAGAAACTCATCTCTCATGACGGAGTGTGTTACTTTAGCAAAATGTACCCGAGCTATTCGGATAGAAAATGAGCCAATTACACCACAGCGCGAAACAAGGTTTTAGTTCAGCCGCAGAACTTTATCAACAAGTTCGACCACATTATCCGCAAGAGATTGTGCCGTGGTTACAACAGCAGCTCAATATTGCTGAAAACTCGCATGTGGTCGACTTGGGTTCGGGAACAGGTAAATTTTTACCTTATTTAATCCCAACTCAAGCCAAAATCACGGCGGTTGAGCCTGTAACGGAAATGTTGCAACAACTGCAACAAAAGTACAGTGCAATTGAAAGCATCCAAGCTTCAAGTGACCAATTACCCTTTGAAGATGCCAGTATCGACGCGATTATTTGCGCGCAATCTTTTCATTGGTTTGCCAATGCTGAAACGCGGAATGAATTGCATCGTGTACTTAAACCATCGGGGCATTTGGCTTTGATCTGGAATCAACGAGATATTAAGGTGAATTGGGTCAATGCCTTAGCAGAAGAAATTGCAGCTTATGAAGCAGACACACCGCGTTATCACAGTGGTGCATGGAAACAGGTATTTGCAGATCAGCAGCAGTTCGAGCTTAAAGACTTAACGACGTTTCCATTGCTTCATCAAGGCAGCGTTGAGCAAGTAGTGAGTAAACGATTGCTTTCCACCAGTTTTATTGCAGCGTTGCCGCAGATTGAACAACAACGCCTTAAGGCGAAATTTGAACAGATTGTATTTGATTTTACGGGTTTGACCACGCAAGATCAGATCGACTTTCCATACACAACTTTTGCCTATCATTTTCAAAAAATAGCCAACGAATAATTCACGAGTTTATAAATCATGCCGAAGCTAAAAATCAGCCCCCTCATCCTATGCCTACTAAGTTCCACCTTGCTACTCAGCGCGTGTAATAAAGACAAAGTGCCAACAACTGAACCTGAGCATCAAGCCAATACGACGACAGACCCGATTGGTCAGCTCAATCAAACGCCTATTAAGAGCTTTGCTGCAACTGCGGATG
>DAOMAH010000182.1:0-4246 GCA_035426725.1 Acinetobacter sp. | reverse complement strand
AAGGTGGTCGTACTGTAGGTGCTGGTGTTGTTGCGAAAGTAACTGCATAATCATCGCCTTAAAAATACAAGTCGGGAGCGTAAGTTCCCGTTTTGTATTCATAAACAAGAATTAATTTGATGTTATGGCGGTTGCTAAATCGAATGTTCGGCGTTTAAGTTTTTCTTGACCTTGCACTTTTTTTAAATAAAAAAGCTTGATTTGGGTTAAGTTGTCATATAATAAGTCGCGAATTCTACGACGGGTAAAAAAATGTCGAATGATAAACCGCGTGACGCACTGAGCGACGCGCCAATCCCACAAAGAAATAATGCTGTAGAAGTTGTCGGTTCTGGTTCACCACTTGATGTTGTATTGTGGTTGATTGCGATTGCTTTATTAATCGGTTCCGCGTTGGTGAATCAGCATTTACCTGCCTACTGGGCGCCTGCAAATGATATTTGGGTGCGTGTCGGGGTAATTTTGGCTTGTGTCGTGATTGCTTTAGGTTTATTATACGCCACCCACCAAGGTAGGGGTTTTGTGCGTTTATTGCAAGATGCGCGAATTGAACTGCGTCGAGTGACCTGGCCGACAAAACAAGAAACACTCACGACATCGTGGCAAGTGCTTTTAGTTGTAGTGGTTGCATCAATATTGTTGTGGTGCTTCGATTATGGTTTAGGTTGGTTTATTAAGTTAATTATCGGATAAGTTGCTATGAAACGTTGGTATATTGTTCATGCCTATTCTGGCTATGAAAAGCAAGTTTTGCGTTCGTTGAACGATCGTATTGCGCGTAGCACGGTTGCCGATAGCTTTGGTGAAGTCCTTGTTCCGACTGAAGAAGTCGTAGAAATGAAGGATGGTAAAAAACGTAAGTCTGAACGTAAATTCTTTCCTGGCTATGTGTTAGTCGAAATGGAAATGAATGATGATACGTGGCATATCGTCAAAGAATGTCCAAAGGTTCTTGGTTTTATTGGTGGTACTAAAGAAAAACCTGCACCAATCACCCAAAAAGAAGCCGATGCGATTTTGGCGCGTGTGCGTAATACTGGTGAAGCTCCACGTCCTAAGACGATGTTTGAGCCAGGTGAAGAATTACTCGTGGTTGATGGTCCGTTCACAGACTTTAAAGGGGTCGTGGAGGAAGTGCAGTACGAGAAGTCACGTTTAACGTTGACGATTAATGTATTTAACCGACCAACTCAGGTTGAGCTCGAATTTCGCCAAGTCGAAAAAGCGAACTAATTGAAGTTGGTTGCTAAACGCCCGATCTGATCGGGCATTGTTGTTGTGGTATTTCGGTACTGCTTAATTTTTTGGGGAGCCTAGCGGCGTTTGTACCCAGAGGAAATTGAAAATGGCTAAGAAGATTGACGGCTATATCAAGCTGCAAGTTCCAGCTGGTAAAGCGAATCCATCTCCACCAATTGGTCCTGCATTGGGTCAACGTGGTGTAAACATCATGGCATTCTGTAAAGAATTCAATGCTGCGACTCAAAAACTTGAAGTTGGCTTGCCAATTCCTGTTGTGATCACTGTGTACAACGATAAGTCGTTCACATTCATCATGAAAACTCCACCTGCATCTATTCTTCTTAAGAAAGCTGCTGGTATTCAAAAGGGTTCTTCTGTACCAAACAAAACTAAAGTTGGTAAGTTGACTCGTGCTCAGTTAGAAGAAATCGCGACTACGAAAGAACCAGATTTAACTGGTGCTGATTTAGACGCTCGTGTGCGTACCATTGCTGGTTCTGCGCGTTCTATGGGCTTGGAAGTGGAGCTATAAGACATGGCAAATTTAACTAAGCGTCAAAAAGCCATTGCTGCTGCTGTAGAAGCAAACAAAGTTTACACTTTGGAAGAAGCGGTGCAAGTTCTTAACAGCCTTCCAGCTGCTAAGTTTAAAGAATCTTTAGATATTTCAGTAAACTTGGGTGTAGACCCACGTAAATCTGACCAAGTTGTTCGTGGTGCGACTACACTTCCAGCGGGTACTGGTAAAACTGTACGTGTTGCAGTATTTGCTCAAGGCGCTGCTGCTGAAGCTGCAAAAGCTGAAGGCGCTGACATCGTAGGTTTTGATGATCTTGCTGAAAGCATTCAAGCAGGTAATCTTGACTTTGATGTCGTGATTGCTGCTCCTGATGCAATGCGTGTTGTGGGTAAGTTGGGTACCATTCTTGGTCCACGTGGCTTAATGCCAAACCCGAAAGTAGGTACAGTAACGCCTGACGTTGCAAATGCCGTGAAAAACGCTAAATCTGGTCAAGCACGTTACCGCGTTGACAAGGGTGGTATTATCCACGCTGCAATTGGTCAACTTGGCTTTAGCGAAGAAGCAGTACGTCAAAACGTAGAAACTTTAATTGCAGATTTGAAGCGCTTAAAGCCTGCTACTTCTAAAGGTGTTTACGTTAAAAAGATCACTTTGAGCTCAACAATGGGTCCAGGCTTGATCGTTGATGTAAGCAACGTTTCTAAGTAATTTGTAAGAATTTTAAAGCCCTTAAAATTCCCTCTCCTTAAAGGAGAGGGTTAGGGTGAGGTTTTAAACCCTCATCCCAGCCTTCTCCCAGAGGGAGAAGGAGTTTTTAGGCAAACTTTGAATTGATAAATGTATTTTTATCAGCGTCAAAGACCTCAGGCGAAGTGATTCTTTTTAGATGAACTTCTTAATCTTTCAGTCTGAGTAGACGTGGTGGTGTGTTTGTTCCTCCTCCACGTGTAAGTCGCAAGGCTTACGAATTGGGAGTGTGCCCGTTGGGGTGCATAAATCACCGTTAGGAGGTTTTACAATGGCTCTTCTTATTGAAGGCAAAAAGCAGATTGTTGAAGAAGTAAGTGAAGTTGCTTCTAAAGCGTTTTCTGTTGTTGTGGCTAACTATCAAGGTTCAAGCGTAGAGCAATTAACACAACTTCGTGTTGAAGCTCGTAAGTTGGGTGTTACGACTCGTATCGTGCGTAATACTTTAGCTAAGCGTTCGTTAGAAGGAACTCAGTTTGAGATCTTGAATGACAACCTTGTTGGTCCAACCATTCTAGGTTTTTCAGCTTCTGAAGATGACATGGGTGCTGCTGCACGCTTGTTCGAAGAATTTGCGAAAACGAACAAAGCATTTGAACTTAAAGCTGCTGCATTTGACGGCAAACTTTATGTTGGTGCTGAAGTTAGTGTAATTGCAAATCTTCCGAACCAAGAAAAAGCACTTACGATGCTTGCATCGGTTCTTCAAGCTCCTATTTCGAAATTGGGTCGCTTACTTACAGCGCTTCAAGAGAAAAACGAGTCAGAAGCAGCTTAACTTTATTTACACACCATTCAATATTCATTTGGAATTATTCTCATGGCTTTATCTAACGAAGAAATTTTAAACGCAGTTGCTGAAAAATCAGTTCTTGAACTTGTTGAACTTATCTCTGCTTTTGAAGAAAAATTTAACGTATCTGCAGCTGCTGTAGCTGTAGCTGCTGGTCCTGCTGCTGCTGTTGCTGAAGAGCAAACTGAATTCAACGTAGAGTTGTCTTCTTTTGGTGCGAACAAAGTAGCGGTAATTAAAGCAGTTCGTGAAGCGACTGGTCTTGGTCTTAAAGAAGCGAAAGATCTTGTTGAAAGCGCTCCAGCTGTTCTTAAAGAAGGCGTTACTAAAGAAGAAGGCGAAGCACTTAAGAAGAAGCTTGAAGAAGCTGGTGCTGAAGTTAAACTTAAGTAAGCTTAAGGGGAGTCGATTATTTGATAATCGGCTCCAAAAAATGGCTGATGGCTCTTGGGTCATCAGCCTTTTTGCGTTACACTAATCGGCTCGTTTTTTGTTAGTTTGGCATGAATATGCCTGTGTCTTCAAAAAACAAAAAATATCAAATGCTTACCAATATTTTTTAGCTTATAAAATATTGTTAAGCGTTTTAATACCACTAAAATTGCAGCATTTGTAAACAGTGGTGGCCATATCGGCTTGCGTAATTCCTTCTAAGTGCGTTCTGCAGGCGACTTAGTTTACTTTCCGAGGACTCCAGATGGCATACTCATATACCGAAAAGAAACGGATTCGTAAGAATTTTGGTAAATTGCCCCACGTAATGGAAGCACCGTACTTACTTTCTATTCAAGTCGATTCGTACCGTACTTTCTTACAAGGTGGCAAAACTCCAAAAAATCGCGAAGATATCGGTCTTCAAGCCGCATTTCGTTCAGTTTTCCCTATTGAAAGTTATTCTGGCAATGCTGCTTTAGAATTTGTTGAGTATAGTCTTGGTAAGC
>DAOMAH010000181.1:0-4257 GCA_035426725.1 Acinetobacter sp. | reverse complement strand
AGATTTGCGGTCTGTGCAAGAAATGTTAGGTCATAGCAATTTATCCACCACGCAAATTTATACCCATGTCGATTTTGATCAATTGGCGAAAGTCTACGATCAAAGCCATCCACGTGCGCAGAAAGACTGAAACCGATACATCATGTTGCAAATTTGAGCGTTTAATCATCGACTGTTTTTATATTTTGTAATTCTAAGTTTAAAAATAGTACGCTTAACTTAATTGCCGCATTTTGGCAAAAAAAGTTATGTTGATTTTTTTTAACGTAATGATTGGGTCGAGTTAATGTGATTTATTGAGTTATGTTGCTTAATTGATCTGTTTAATTTTTTAAAATATGATAAAAATCAAAATATAATGTTTGTTTTGTGAATTTTATTCATGTCACATTTAAATTGGAAAATCATCAAGCAGTGAACTGAGCATTTCATCTTTTTTATAGGGATAGCGATAATTGTGACTTGACCGAAATGCCCAATACATTGCAAGATAGGGCACCTAAAAAGTTTCAAACGAAGAGTTAGAATACTTTTCACTACATTTACTTGCTTAGAACAGCCGAGGATTACATGAAGGCTCTTGTCGCTGTAAAACGTGTGGTTGATGCCAACGTTAAAGTTCGTGTTAAACCGGACAACACTGGGGTTGACCTTACCAACGTTAAGATGTCAATTAACCCATTCTGTGAAATCGCAGTTGAAGAAGCGGTTCGCTTAAAAGAAAAAGGAACGGTTTCAGAAATCGTTGTTGTTTCAGTGGGTTCTAAAGACGCGCAAGAACAAATTCGTTCTGCAATGGCTTTGGGTGCTGACCGTGGTATTTTAGTTGAAACTGCTGACGAAATTGGCGCTTTAGAAGTTGCTAAAATCCTAAAAGGCGTTGTTGATGCTGAAAAACCAGAACTTATTCTTCTTGGTAAACAAGCGATTGATGACGACTCTAACCAAGTAGGTCAAATGCTTGGTGCTTTACTTGGTGCAGGTCAAGGTACTTTCGCATCTGAAGTTAAAGTTGATGGCGGTAAAGTTCAAGTGACTCGTGAAGTTGACGGTGGTCTACAAACTGTTGAGATTGCACTTCCTGCGATCATTACAACTGACTTACGTTTAAACGAACCGCGTTATGCTGCGCTTCCAAACATCATGAAAGCACGCAAAAAACCGCTTGATACTAAATCACCAGCGGATTATGGCGTATCTACAGGTACTAAGCTTAAAACTGTTAAAGTTGAAGCTCCTGCTGAACGTAAAGCTGGCGTACAGGTGAAGTCAGTTGACGAGCTTGTAGAAAAATTAAAAAATGAAGCGAAAGTGATCTAAGGGAGTAAAATCATGAGTATTTTAGTTATCGCAGATCACAATAACCAAGCATTGAATGGCGCAACCTTAAACGTTGTTGCAGCTGCTCAAAAAATCGGTGGTGATATTACTGTATTGGTTGCTGGTTCTGGCGCTCAAGCAGTTGCTGATGCTGCAGCTAAAGTTGCTGGCGTAAGCAAAGTATTACTTGCTGACAATGCTGTATATGCAAACCAATTGGCTGAAAATGTTGCTGCTTTAGTTGCTGATTTGGCTAAAGGTTACAAATACGTTTTAGCTGCGTCTACAACGACTGGTAAGAACATTCTTCCACGTGTAGCTGCACTTTTAGACGTAAGCATGATTTCAGACATCATTGCTGTTGAATCTGCAAATACGTTCAAGCGTCCAATCTACGCAGGTAACGCAATCGCAACTGTTCAATCTGACGAAGCTATTATCGTTGGTACAGTTCGTGGTACAGCGTTTGATGCAGTTGCTGCTGAAGGCGGTTCTGCTGCGGTTGAAGCGGTTGCTGAAGCGAAAGATGCGGGTATTTCTAAGTTTGTAAACGAAGAAATCGTGAAACTTGATCGTCCAGAATTAACTGCTGCACGTATAGTTGTTTCTGGTGGTCGTGGTGTCGGTTCTGGTGAAAACTATCACAAAGTACTTGACCCATTAGCGGACAAACTTGGCGCTGCTCAAGGTGCTTCACGTGCTGCGGTAGATGCTGGCTTCGTACCAAATGACTTCCAAGTAGGTCAAACTGGTAAAATCGTTGCACCAGATCTTTACATTGCTGTTGGTATCTCTGGTGCGATCCAGCACTTAGCAGGTATGAAAGAGTCTAAAGTGATCGTTGCGATCAACAAAGACGAAGAAGCGCCAATCAACAGCGTTGCTGACTACTGGTTAGTTGGTGATTTAAACACTGTGATTCCTGAATTGGTTTCTAAGCTTTAATTTTAGAACTCGGTTCAAAAAGCCCTAATGTGTACATTGGGGCTTTTTTATTTTAAGATGAATCATAAATGTTAATAAAAACAGACTTATGCGTTTTTACCAACCCTTAATTGAAAACCCACAGTTTTATCGCTTGTTCTGCACCATCTTGATTGTATTTATGCTTGTTGTACTGACATATTTAGTTATTCTTCTGAAGTTGGTTCTTTTGTGGTTGATTGTTGCCGCATGTGGTTTAGGTGCTTTGGTCTACTTAATTTATCTTCATCAGCTTTCAGATACGATGGTACTTGAGAAAGCAGAGCGTTGGATCGAATACAGTAATCAACGTTTGCAACACAGTGCTTACGGTATTGAGGGTAATGCGGTAGTCATGCTGATACTTATTTTTCCTTTTGTGGCTTTGACATGGTTACTGTATATACTGATAAAACCATTTTTATCTAAATAATTCCCACATTAAAATTTTATTCAAAGATCCCTGAATTGGTTTTTAAGCTTTAATTTTTTAAATTAAAGTCTAAAGCACTCTTGCGCAGAGTTAAAGCGATGCTTTACCGCTCTGCTCAGGAGCGTTTTTTTATGCTAAAAAATAATAAAAAATGAGATATTTCCATGAACTATAATTTCAAAACTTATTTTTTAATGCTTGCTCACTATAACCAGTGGGCAAATACCAAGTTGTTTGCGATTTTGGGAACATTAACTGAAGAGCAGTTAAATCAAGATTGTCATGCATATTTCAAATCACTAATACAAACAGCCAATCATGTGTTGATAGGAGATATGCTTTGGTTTGAGCGTATTAGTGGTCTAGCATCTTCAAATTTAGCCTTAGAGACGATTTTGTATCCCAACATTGTGCAATTAACTCAAGCACGAGTTGAGCATGATCAGCGCTTTTTGAGCTTTGTTGAAAACTGCGATGAAACGAAATCCGAGATTAGCATTAGCTATCTTCGTCGTGGTCAGTTTTATACTGAACCTTTAGTTGGAATATTGGCACACCTATTCAATCACCAAACCCATCATCGTGGTCAAATGCACAATATGGTTTTTCAACTTACAGGCGAATCACTGGAGCTTGATTTGATCTATTTCCAAAGAGCACATGCACACCTGTATCGATCATAGCTAAAAATATCTTTTTGGATTCATAAAAACAGGAATGGCTTCTCATTTTTTTGGTGGAATAAATGGGTGTTTTTGCTGTTATTTTGAGCAAATGGTATGTGTTTCCTAAGCGGAATAAAAACAAGAAAATAAATTTTTTAACTCATTCATTATTATCAATTTTTTATTGCTGAAAAATAATAGTTTCTGCAGGTGAAAACCCCTTATTTGAAAGCCTTTATGCTATACTTTGATGCTGTATTTTTTATTCTTAGTTCAAGATTTTGAACTATATTTTTACAAAATTGAAGACATAAAAACGGATAGGTCAATCTATCTGTACACAAGGAGTATGCATGAGCGTATCGGAAATTCGCCCGATTGCCATTGAGGACGAACTCAAGCATTCATATTTAGATTACGCAATGAGCGTAATCGTATCTCGTGCGCTACCAGATGTAAGAGACGGTCTAAAACCTGTGCATCGTCGCGTGTTATATGCGATGCATGAATTGGGCAATGATTATAACAAAGCGTATAAAAAATCTGCCCGTGTCGTCGGTGACGTGATCGGTAAATATCACCCGCATGGTGACAGTGCTGTATACGAAACAATCGTTCGTATGGCGCAGAATTTCAGCTTACGTTACATGCTGGTAGATGGTCAGGGGAACTTTGGTTCGGTCGATGGCGATAGCGCGGCAGCAATGCGTTATACCGAAGTTCGTATGCAAAAATTGACCCATGAAATTTTGGCGGATTTAGAAAAAGATACCGTTGATTGGGAAGATAACTACGACGGTTCTGAGCGTATTCCTCAAGTAATGCCAACGCGTATTCCAAATCTGTTGATTAATGGTACGACGGGTATTGCGGTGG
>DAOMAH010000180.1:0-4275 GCA_035426725.1 Acinetobacter sp. | reverse complement strand
TTTTTAATCAATCCTCAATGAAAAAATCAAGGTTAATGCTATGATAGTTGCGTAACGCAACGGAGCGATCATTTTCGTGCAAATTTCCCCGAAATCCTTTCGCAATATTGGTTTAATTGGACGACCAGACAAATATTCGGTAGTCGAAACTTTATGTTTAATCCATGATCATTTGATCACATTAGGCTTAAATCCTGTTTTCGACCAAGAAACGGCAAAATTAGTACCTTATCCGCATGGTCAAACGGTCAGTCGTAACTTACTGGGTGAAGTGGTCGATTTGGTGATTGTGGTCGGTGGGGATGGCTCATTACTACACGCTGCTCGTGCGTTGGTGCGTTACAACACACCTGTGATTGGTATTAACCGTGGGCGACTTGGCTTTTTAACCGACATTAAACCTGCTGAAGCGATTTTCAAACTTGATCAGGTGTTGCAAGGGCATTTTCAACTCGACCGTCGTTTCCTTTTGGAGATGGAAGTTCGTTCCAATGGCGAAACCATTTATGATGCAATTGCACTGAACGATATTGTTTTACATTCAGGAAAATCAGTTCATATGATTGATTTTGATCTGAATATTGATGGGCAATATGTTTATCGACAACATAGTGATGGTTTAATTGTCGCTACGCCAACGGGTTCAACGGCTTATTCACTTTCAGGCGGTGGGCCGATTGTTCATCCAAGTATGGATGCGATTGCACTTGTTCCTATGCATCCACATACCTTGTCATCTCGTCCGATTGTGGTCGGTGGGCACAGTGAAATTAAAATTTCAGTGCGTGAAAATCGTGTTTTGCCAATGGTGAGCGCGGATGGACAGCACAGCGTTTCATTGAATGTCGGAGATAGTGTGCATATTCGCAAACATCCGTTTAAACTTAGCTTATTACATCCGCCTGGATATGATTTTTATATGGCTTGCCGTACTAAACTAGGTTGGAATCAAGATTTTGAATCTTTGCAACAGGATGAATCATGAATATTGAACAAATGCTTGCGGCGTTAAATCCTGAAATTGTCGCTCGTTTAAAAACTGCGGTTGAGATTGGCAAGTGGCCGAATGGTATTGCTTTGACTAAAGAGCAGCGTCAAACCTGTATGCAAGCGGTGTATGCATGGGAAATTCAAAATCTGCCTGAAGAGCAGCGTAGTGGTTATATTGACCGCGGTACGAAAGAAGAAGGTGAGGAGTGTGATGACGATCATCACAAAAACGAACCTGAATTTAAGCCAATTCGGTTTGTTTAAATTTGAATCATGTGAATCAATTGATTAGGTTGTGTTTAAAATAGAAACAAGCAGTTGGTCGGATGAATTTGTCATTTTTGAAAGTACAGATGATCTTCTTTCTCCAACTCTCCCAGAGAGTGAATGGGTGAGTTTCTTTAAATAAGATCAGTTGATACTGATTTTAATAGGCACTCCATCTGGTAAATCCTTAATCTGATTTGCTATAGATGCTCTAAATCTCATTCCTTCAATTGCGTCACTAGTATATAGATTATTTAGACTATATTCCCCTCCTAAAATAAAAGGTATTTTCGGTAATAGTCTTTGTTTTGTTGGGAGAACTCCATTCAATTGTTGCCACTCATGAGCAACTTTAAATCCAGTAAGCATATCATAATTATAGATTATTAATTCAGCCCATTCCTCCATGCTTGTAGCAAGATATTCAAATGACATGCTTTCAACATCAAACAAACAAATAGTCTTATCTTTAATGCAAAACTGATTGCCAAATATATCTTCGGCAAAAAATGTAACATTACTCAAATCACAATTGTAATAAGTTTTCCATAAAGATGTTTCATTCCATTCAATTATTCCTATCTGATTGTCGGAGCTTATGCTTGGGAAAACATGGAGTGCAGATTCAAATACATAAAAACCATTTTTTTCTTTTAAAACAATATTCAACTGTTCTAATAATGAATTAGAGTCATATGTTAAGTGATTGGTCGTATTGTCACATAACTGATCACTTGCAATTGATAGCAATTTATTTAGATGATTCATCAGTTTTATTAAACTACTTTAATTTTAGCCTTAGTTACTGTTGGTATTTGTGTTTAGATTAGAGACGACGACTTTCCCAAAGCTCTTTCGCTTTAAGCATTGCTTCTTCGTAACTATTCACAGCACCCATGGTATATAAAGCGATTCCCATCGTTTCAATCACCGCCATTTCACCATATTCATGACTTTGCTCACCCAGCCAAACTGCTTTGAATACAGCAAGATCAAGTTCTTCTTCAATCGGGCTGCGGTCAGGTGTAAGTTTCGGTAATTCATGCTCGTACAATTCACCGTTTTTAATCCCACAAATTAAAGTCTTAGCATCAGGATTACGCTCAAACTCTCCGCCTTCACCTTTAATCACCGCACTATTTTGATAACCTAAACGTGAAGCAGTGTGCTGATGTGAAGTGCGATAAGCAGGGTGGAAAATCGCTTGTAAAGTCGCTTTGGCATTAAATGGATTGATTAAACGTGCCAAAGTATGAATCGGAGAACGTAGCCCCATTACATTTCGTAGTGAAATCAATTCGCTTAAAACTGGAGAAATACTTTCTAGTGGCAGAAAAGCAAAATTATGCTGTTCTAATTGTGCTTTGACATCCTGTTCATTTTGACAAATGCCATAGCCTAAATATTGTAAGACTTGTTCGGTATAAACACGGTTAATGGTATGACCCGATGCGCCATGCATCACGATTTTATAGCCATGATGTGCCAGTGTCAGCGCAGCCAATAAAAACCAAGGGTAATGCTTTCGTTTTCCTGCATAAGATGACCAATCTAAATCGACCTCAAGTGGTTGAAAATTCAATTGATCGCGCGTTGCTTGTACAAAACCTGCCAGTTCATCGACCGATTCTTCTTTGACTCGCAATAACATCAAAAATGCGCCAAGCTGCACATCTAACACTTCGCCTTTTAAGATCATCCTAAATGCTTGATACGCTTCTTCAAAACTCAATGAACGTGAGCCTGTTTTTCCTTTACCTAAAATACGTACATACTGGGCAAATGGATGTTCTGCGTTCTGATAGATATTGCGTTTTGTATTCATGAAATGACAAGTGTATAAAAGTGCTCAAACCACTATGACATAAAATCATCGAAACTTCTAAGGCTGCGATTAAGAGTTGACGAGGCTTTGATCAATAACTCAACTATCAATTGTTCAGCTGACTGGACGGTACAGTTGTAAATCATTGCAATACCAATGACAGAATGAGCAAAAGCCAGTAGCATCAATGCCATCAAATTTTCAAAAACAATCAATATTAGCGAAGGAAATAACCATGTTAGCTTACGATGCAGATTTAGAACTGTTCCGCGATAACTTTAAGCGTTTTATGAGTGAACATATTGCGCCACATTATGATCAATGGGAACGTGAAGGATTGATGCCACGTTCGGTTTGGACGCTTTTAGGTGAAAATGGTTATTTGTGTATCGACGTACCTGAAGAATACGGTGGCTATGGTGTACCAACGCATTACTCGTTGATGTTGGTCGAAGAATCGGCACGTGCAGGTTATTGCGCATTATCAACAGGGATTTCATGCCATTCGGAAATTGCTGCGCCTTATATTCAACATATTGGGACAGAAGAACAGAAACAATATTGGTTGCCGAAAATGGTGTCAGGCGAGGCAGTGGGTGCAATTGGCATGACCGAACCGGGTGCAGGTTCTGACTTACAAGCGATGCGTACCAGTGCGATTTTGCAAGGTGATCATTACATTTTAAATGGTTCAAAAACCTTTATTTCAAATGGTCAGCATGCCGATGTGGTGGTCTTGGCAGTGAAAACTGATCCGCAAGCCCGCGCTAAAGGCGTGTCTTTAATGCTGGTTGATACGCATTTAGAAGGCTTTAAAAAGGGTACGAACCTAGACAAAATCGGTTTGCATTCACAAGACACCTCAGAGTTATTCTTTGATAATGTTAAAGTGCCGAAAGACCAATTACTCGGCAATGCAGGTTCAGGTTTTGCCTATTTGATGCAAGAATTACCACGTGAACGTACCGCAATTGCGTCAACTGCATTGGGTGCGATTCGTGGTGCAATTGATTTGGCAACAGCGTATGTCAAAGAGCGTCAGGCTTTTGGTCAGGTGATTGGACAATTCCAAAATACCCGTTTTGTTTTGGCTCAGGCCAAGATTGATGAATTGGCGACGGCTGCTTTCTACAATCAAAACGTGGCTTTATATAATGAGGGTAAATTGGATGTTGAAACTGCTGCGGCATTAA
>DAOMAH010000179.1:0-4277 GCA_035426725.1 Acinetobacter sp. | reverse complement strand
GCATGATACGCCGCCGACATCGCCCAGCCATGAATCAACTCATTTTCTTTGCAGAAAAATGGCAGTTTTTTACGTTCTAAACGTTTTTTCTCAATTTCAATTGCCGACTTAAAACTACCAATCACCGTGCGAGGTAAGAACTGCCAAAAGCTTTCACCAAACTGAGAAGATGCAGGATCTTCTGGCGTTGCCACACGGCGATGATGTCCATACGGATGTTCAATGCGGAAATGGTTATAACCAGACGGTGCTAAAGCCAAATGTGATAAATAATGCTCCAGTTTGCCTGATTTATGACTCAGTTCATGTGCGGTGTTAATCGCAATGCCATTCACCATGCCCACTAAAGTACCTAATAACACTTGATCGCTCAGTGACGTGTTTTTACGACTCGCCAAATACGTACCATAAATATTCACGGCATATTGCAGCGGAATATACAGTTTTACGATGCGTGCATAGTATGGGTCAGCTTCTAAATCTGCGATGGCTTCTAGTGGTGGATTTTCACTATCTTCACCAATAATTTTGTCTAAACTTGGAATTACGCCATGCAAAAATAATGGGCCAAAAGATGCAAAAAACTTTTTAGTTTTTTTCGGGCCAAATTGATAGCCTGCCAAACCACTCATCGCAATGGTAGGTACAGCTAAACCCAATAACCACAAATGCCGTTTTTTATCTTTGAATGCTGTTGCTTGCGCTGTATCTAGTTGAGCTTGCATATTCATATCGAACTCCTCAATCACACACTTTATGTTTTGCTTAACTTGAATTGATTGTGTGCTTGCGAAGCCTATCTTTATTATCATTTTAAGACTTGCTATTATCATTTTAAGACTTTAGTGGTGATCTATTGTGCAAAAACAACAAATACCAGTCGTGCCTGCGCGCTATTATTTACGTTTGATTGATATGTTAATTCATTCAAATCAATATGATAATCAGATACTAATGACTTTTAGAGATCAACTTTCTCAAACCGATCTGCTGACCATTCAACAAATTGAGCAATTTATTGCATTAGGTTTAAGCCTACCCAACACTCAAGATCTCGCCTTTGAACTCGGTAAAAACCTTAAACTCAGCTCTCATAGTTTGGTCGGCTATGCGCTAATGACCAGTCCCAATCTCGAACATGCTTTACGTTTAATTGCGCAGTATTTCAGATTGATCATGCCAAGTTTTAAACTGTCGATTCAGTTTCTCACTAAGCAGAAAAAAGTCGAATTACTATTTGAACCGATTTTTCAAATGAATAAAGCCTGTCTGGATTTTCATATCGAAGCGATTGCAGTGACGTTTTATCACAGTGTGTTGGAATTAGCAGGGCAGCAAATTGAACGTTTTCAGGTGTATACGAGTATTTCCGAACCTGTCTATCACGCGCGCTATTTACAAATGGTGAAAGCCAGTTTTCATTTTAATTATACGTGGATGACTGGACTGAGAGTGGTGTTCGATCAACATCAACTGGCACTGCCCTTGCCTTTGGCGGATGCCTATAGTTTGAAAGTGGTGGAACAACGCTGTCAGGAGCAAATTCATCAGATTTACCATCAAGGGGAAATTGTGGAATGGGTCAGTATGATGTTACGACAGGCGAATCAGATTCCGAGTTTAACTGAGTGTGCTAAGGTGTTAAATATTTCCACCAAAACCTTACAACGCTACCTACAGCAACAAGGTGTTGAGTTTCAAGCACTCAAGCAGAAAATCACCATGGAACGTGCAATTGATTTACTGGAGCATTCCAATTTTAGCATCACACAAATTGCCTATGAATTAGGCTATTCCAATCCAGCCAATTTTACGCGCGCCTTTCATAAAAAATTAAGCTGTAGCCCACAAGACTATCGCCTAAAACTTCAAAATATTGATGCTACTTGACCACGACCATGCATAAGCCTGCGCCTACCGCTAAAATCGTACTCATATATGCTTCGTCTTGTTTGATCAATTCCAGTAAAGGCTTCACTTCCGCCGCATGAGAAATCACATTATCGACAATCAAAGTACTGCCTGTAGATTTGAGCAATCGCTTTAAATCTTCCCAATAACTAACGTAACTGCCCCGCTCTGCGTCTAATAAAATTAGATCAAACGGCGCATGTTCTTGTTTTAAATAATCTGCGGCATCGCCCACCCAAAACTCAATGAAGTCTTGTAGCTCAAATTCTTTTGCATATTTTTTTGCTTGTGCGCTGCGAAAAGCATTAATTTCAAGCGTAATCACTTTACCATTGACGACTTTTGCTGCATCTGCCAGCCACAGTGTTGAATAACCTGTGGAAGTGCCAATTTCCAAAATACGTTTAGACTGCTGAGTTCGGAGCAACATTGCCAAAAATTTCGCTGCTTCAGCTTCGATATTACGATAGCGTCTTAAACGGTCTATTTGACATGAATTATGTTGCTTGAATTCATCATATAAACGCGAAATCTGCTGTAAAAATACGGCGTTGGTCATTGCTTTCCCTTTTTGAATGCTCAACCAACGCTAAGCATCATTAAGTTGCTTGTATCAACTTAAAACGTGGAAGTGTTTGCCCGTTTTCAAGTTGAACTGTTTCGCTAAACATTTCCAAAGGACGTACCCACATCGAGTAGTCACCATATAAACATTGATAAACAACTAATTCTTCTTCAGTTTCGCTATGTCGAGCGACATGAAAAACTTGATAAAGTTGTCCTTTATAATGCTGATAAATCCCGCGCTGTAACGCCATTTCGGTTGCCTCTTAGTTATGTCATGAAATGATTGCAGTTATATAACAAGTGACAATCAATGCAAATTTTTATTGCTAAAAATAGCTAAAAATCATCTAAACCTATTTTAAGTTTTAAGAACAATTTGATAAACCAATCTAATTATATGATTTTTAAAATGAATCATCACAAGCACAGATATACATCAGAAAATTTTAAAATGAAAATGATGCTTAAATAACGACAACTTGTCATTTTCAAATCTAAGTGCGCATTTTTACAAGTTTTCAACAATTTTTAATCTTTATCTTATACAAGTTTATGGTTATATTTTTGCTATCCATATTTTGTTGGATGCCACGAAAAAAAGGAAATATGATAATGAATAAATTACTTGTTGCATTAGGTCTCGCTGCTACTGTTGCTCTTGTAGGCTGTAATAAAGATAAAGCACCGGAAACAGGCGCAACAACAGGTGAACATTTAGAAAATGCTGCTCAACAAGTTGGTGCAGATGTTCAAAATGCAACTGAGCAAGCAAGTGAAAATGTTGCGACTGCGGTTGATACAGCTGGGGATCAAATTGATGCTGCTGCAGATCATACTGCAAACGCGACTGCTGAAGCTGCTGCAAAAACTGAAGCTGCTGCACGTGATGCGACTGCCAAAGTTGCTGGTGCAGTAGAACAAGGCGCTGCAAATGTTAAGCAAGACGCTCAACACTAAGTTATAGCTATAAAAAAACCTCTGATTTAGGTCAGAGGTTTTTTTATGCATCGAGAAAATTAATCGAATAAACCTTCATCACGCATGGCAATTTGCACCGACTGACGCTCTGCAACTTTATTACGCAAAGCCACAATGTTCGGATACGGTGTTAAATCATGTTCAATATGGTTCGACCAATTGGTCAGCACAAATAAATACGCATCAGCTGGGCCGAAGTTATCATCAACTAAATAATCGCAGTCTGACTCTGCAATTGCATGGTCAATATATTTCAATAAACGATCGACTTCTGCATAGGCTTTGGTTTTTTCATCATTGGTTAATTTTCCACCGGAAAATACCGCATAAGCATCATGTAATTCTGAGTTTAAATAGCCCAACCATTCTAAAACCTTAGCACGACCCATTCCAGAAGGTGGAATCAAGTCCTGTTTCGGGTCATGCTGCGCGAGGAAAGGTAAAATTGCGACATTTTCAGTCAAGATCAAACCAGGGTTAATCTCTAAAGCGGGAACGTATCCTTTTGGATTAATCTCGTAATAATCAACGCCTTTGGCTGTTTTATGAGTTTTTAGATCAACACGTTCTAAATCAAAATCGACATTAATTTCATTTAAAATAATATGTGCGGCCAGTGAACATGCGCCTGGCGAATAATACAACTTCATATCTAATCCTTATTTGCTAACACTAATGTTTTAGATGGCTTCTTCAAAACTTTCAAGCTTTGTTTGATGTTGATTTGCAAAAAAATATATTTTTCATTTTTATCACACTTAGTAACCCTAAAACCAAGTGATTCTAAGTCAGGATTTTTCTCGGCTCTAGGCTACTGAGTC
>DAOMAH010000178.1:0-4323 GCA_035426725.1 Acinetobacter sp. | reverse complement strand
CCCTGAAAAGTAAGGTATTGCATAAACGTAATCACTTCAATTTTGAGTGTAAAATGGGGTAATGCTCGCACCGCAAAATCATGCTAGGTTCTGAACTTATTTGGATATGTGCCTTCGGCGAGTTACTTTGGTTTTGCCCAAAGCAACCAAAGGCATTTGTTGAACTGACATTCCGTCCATGTAATGCAGTTCAACGGGCGGCATCCATGCCGCCGAACACGATAGCAAGATTGGTTGGAATTGATAACTTGAACCTAGAAAATTTTGATTACTTCAAATGTTTGTCTAACAATTCATACATGGCTTCAAGCCCCTGACGCTCCGCTTCAGCGTTATAGCCCAAATCCACGTTATTGGCTTTTGCGCGCTCATCGGCAAGCGGATTGCTAAAACCATGTTTGGCATCTTCAAAAATAATAACCTCGTGATCGACATCAGCAGCACACATTTCTTCACGGAATTTTGCCACATCATCCAAGGTTGTCATGCTGTCGAGTTCGCCATGCAACACTAAAATTTCAGCTTTAATCTGACCTTTTTGTGCAGGTGCTTTTGCGCTCAAATTGGCATGAAAGGTTACCACGGCTTCGAGATCTGCTCCCGAACGGGCCAAATCAAGCACCACTTTACCGCCATAACAAAAGCCTATTGCTGCTAATTTTTCTGCATTCACTTCTGGTTGTGCTTTTAAAGTATCTAAACCTGCTTGTGCACGATTCACCACGGTATCGACATGATCAAAGGTTTGCATCATCCATTCCGATGCTTGCGGCACGGTGGTGGTCACTTTTTTGTCGCCATACATGTCAATGGCTAAAGCTGCAAAACCATGTTCAGCCAGTTCACGCGCACGTTGTTCAGTATAGTCATTACGACCCCACCATTCAGGTGCAACAATTACACCTGCAAGCGGCATATCTATTGTAGGGGCTGCAAAATAGCCGATTAAACGTTGACCATCTGGCGCGGTATATTCAATTTCACGGGTGCTGATTTGAAAGCTCATGCCATCATCCTTTCTTGTATTCTTAGACTGCCATGATTAAAGCATAAAAAATAAAATGATGGGTATTTTTAAGAGATTTGGAAGTAAGAATGCATGAATTTAAAACAAAAAAAGAAGAACACCATGGTTCTTCTTTTTGTTGTCGCTACTGGCGAATTTTCTAGGCTTTTCCTCGAAATATAAGACCTACAACTGCCAAAATCACTGCAACAACCAATAAAATAACTGCGAAATCTTTAGATAAACCTGCAACACCACCAAAACCAAGTAAACTTGCGATGAGTGCAATCACTGCGAAAATAATAGCCCAACGGAACATGTTCTGTTCTCCATAATAGTTTGTTATGTCCTTACTATAGCGTGAGTTTTTTGGTGAAATGTGGTGTTTCTGTTTTGGAAATGTTCAATCACGCAATTAATGTTAATCGGATAAACAGTTTCTATCTCTGAGAACAAAGTCGTAATGCTATAATCAAATTTCTGCCACATCTGAAAATAAAATTGGTATGTCTACCGAATTACGTCCGAATTTTTGGAAGCACTATTCGCTTGAGCAACTCAATCATGCGGAGTGGGAAGCGTTATGCGATGGTTGTGGTTTATGTTGCTTGATCAAACTCGAAGATGAAGATACCGCGGAAGTTGCTTATACCAAAGTTGCCTGCAAATTATTAGATTGTAAAACTGCACGATGCTCTGACTATCCGCATCGACAACAGTATGTTTCTGATTGTATTCAACTTACTCCTGAGCGATTACGCAGCATTTCGTGGTTGCCGCCGAGTTGTGCCTATCGCCGGTTAAGTGAGGGCAAAAATTTACCTTCTTGGCATTATCTCAATACAGGATCACGACAAAGTATCTTAAAGGCCAAAAAGTCGGCAGCAGGACGTTGTATTTCAGAAAATGAGGTCGATCCAGAGCAAATTGAAGATTACGTGGTACGGTGGGTGCGTTAATTCGCTCAAGTACCAATTTCAAATTGTAGATTTGGGCGAGACGCAATAGACTAACTCAAAACACTATAAAGCTATTCATAATGTCAGATACGCATATTCCTTTACCTGAACGGTTACGCCCTCGCGATTTATCGGCGATTATTGGGCAAGACCACTTATTAGGTCAAAACGCGCCGTTGCGTCAAATGATAGATCAGGGACATTTGCCTTCGATTATTTTTTGGGGACCGCCTGGCGTTGGAAAAACCACGATTGCTTTGCTCTTAGCACAAGCGGTAGACCGTCCTTTTATTAGCTTATCTGCCCTCAATACAGGGGTAAAAGAGCTACGTGAAATCATAGCTGAAAGTGGTGATTTATTAACGCCTGTTGTATTTATTGATGAAATTCATCGATTTAATAAATCTCAACAAGATGCGCTGTTAAGCGCGGTTGAAAAAGGCAAAATTACGCTGATTGGTGCAACCACGGAAAATCCCTCATTTGAAGTGAATAGTGCCTTACTGTCACGTTGTCAGGTGTACACCTTAAATAGTTTAGATGCCGATGCGATTCAGACCTTACTCAATAAAGCCATTCAAACTGACTCATTTTTAAAGCAACGCCACATTCAAATTGAAGAATATGATGCCCTTATTCAGTTTGCTGCGGGAGACGCACGCAAGGCGCTCAACTTAATTGATCTGATCGCCAGTACCTTTGAAGAAGGCGTTGAAAATACCGTCACCAATGCCATTGTGGTGAAAATCGCGCAGCAAAATATTGCGCGTTACGATAAATCGGGCGAGCAGCATTATGATTTAGTTTCGGCGTTTATCAAATCTATTCGAGGTAGTGATCCAGACGCGACATTGTACTGGATGGCGCGGATGCTCAAGGGTGGAGAAGACCCAATATTTATTGCACGCCGTATGCTGATCGCCGCTTCTGAAGATATTGGAAACTCGAATCAGAATGCCTTGTTACTGGCAGGTGAATGCTTCCGTTCGGTGCAAGCAGTAGGAATGCCTGAAGCACGGATTATTTTAGGGCAATGTGCAGTTTATTTGGCAACTAGTCCTAAAAGTAATAGTACCTATTTGGCAATTAATAAAGCGCTGCAATTGGCTGAAAAAACTGCGAATTTACCTGTTCCATTACATTTGCGTAATGCGCCAACTAAATTGATGCAGCAACAAGGCTATGGGGTGGATTACTTATATCCGCATAACTATCCAGAACATTTCGTCACGCAAGATTATTTACCTCCCGAACTTAAAGGCACCAAATTGTATGATCGTGCCTTAAATAAACGTGAAGTTGAAGCCGAGCGCTTACAACAACGCCGTTGGCAAGCTCAACAGCAGCAATAGTCGACCTCATCTATTTCATGATCATGGCGTGCTTTTAACGAGAAGCAATTCAAACTTTTTAGCTGTTTGAGTCCAGCGTATTGTTCTTAGTCGCCCAATCAGTCATAATTTGCATAATTGTCATTCAACAAAATGCTTTGTTGTAACGACCAATCAAAAATACCATCAGCATCCAAAAATTCATTTTGGTTTCTATGCGTTTGGATGGGAAAATAGGATTTTTTTTAAAATGACTCAGCTAGCACAGAATATTCAAGGCTCAATTGTCGCAATCATTACCCCAATGTTTGAAAATGGCGGTGTAGATTGGAAGAGTCTTGAGAAGCTTGTTGAGTGGCACATTCAGCAAGGCACACATAGCATTGTTGCGGTTGGAACAACGGGTGAAGCTTCGACCTTGAGTATGGAAGAACATACTCAGGTGATTAAAGAAATCATTCGTGTGGCCAATAAACGCATTCCAATTATTGCAGGTACAGGCGCAAACTCGACGCATGAAGCGATTGAGTTGACCCAAGCAGCGAAAGATTTAGGTGCAGATGCCGCACTTTTGGTTACGCCATATTATAATAAACCAACTCAAGAAGGCTTGTATTTACACTACAAGGCGATTGCTGAAGCGGTCGATATTCCTCAAATTTTATATAATGTGCCAGGTCGTACTGGTGTCGATATGCAAAATGACACCGTGATTCGTTTGGCCGATATTCAAAATATTATTGGCATTAAAGATGCCACAGGTGATGTCCCACGTGGTCAAGCACTCATTGAAGGTTTAAATGGTAAGATGGCTGTTTTTTCGGGTGATGATGCAACCGCTTGGGAGCTGATGTTACTCGGAGCCAAAGGAAATATTTCTGTCACGGCAAACGTTGCCCCTAAACAAATGAGTGATGTGTGTGTGGCTGCCTTGGCAGGCGATGCGGCAAATGCAGAAGCGTTGAATCTAAACATTGCAAATTTACACAATATTTTGTTTTGCGAATCAAACCCAATTCCTGTGAAA
>DAOMAH010000177.1:0-4332 GCA_035426725.1 Acinetobacter sp. | reverse complement strand
TTCATCGGGACATTCTCTCAGGAAAGTTGGTCTCCGACAAACCCGGTACGGTTCAGTATCTTACTTGCAGGCTTTACCTATTGGTCTACAAAAAGTAAAGAACGCGAGGCTGAATTAAGAAAAGAAAAACTTGAATATTACAAGAAGTTTATTGAATCGATTAATGAGACTATTGAAGGAGATAAGACCCCAGATGGCAACTTAAAATTTGCAAAAGCAAGCAACAATTTAATGTTAATGGCACCTCAATCAGTTATTGAAGCCTTAAATCAATTCAGGGATGAAATAAGTATCTCTAATTCCGCACATTCTACTTTAGAAAACCATGATAGACTTTTGTCAACTCTAATGTATGAAATCCGAAAAGACTTAAAGATTTCCCCAAAAGATAAAAAAGATCAGTTACGCATCAAATTGTGGGCATCTGGAGCAAGTAAATAGATCTATTTTTTTAAAAAAATTAAATTCTTAAAAATTTAATATTGTATTTTTTGAAAATAAATAACTTCCTATATCAAAACAAATATTCATCTATTCTTTTTTAACCATGAGTTGAAATCTTGGTCTATACTGAGCCATCAATATCTTGTGGCTATGGAAAGATGTCTGCTCTAACACCTCAAAATTCAAACAAAAAAATTTGGCTTTTAATCGTAGTCGTTGCGGCAGTATCACTTGTTGCACTTATTCTTTGGAAAACATCAACAAGTCAAAAAACACCGACCAGTGAAAAGAAAAAAAGTGGTGAAACAACTCAGCCTAAAGCGGCACTCACCGTCACGGTCACTCAACCGCAACAACAAAACTGGCAACAAACATTCACTGCAAATGGTAATGTCGCGGCTTGGCAAGAAGTGGTGATTGGGAGTGAATTATCAGGTCAGCGAATTACTAAAGTGAATGTCAATGTAGGTGATGAAGTTCGACGCGGACAGGTTTTAGCTGAAATTAATGCTGATACGATTCGTGCAGAACTTGCAGCAGCCAAAGCTAGTTATGCAGAAGCGCAAGCTGTACTTTCCAGCGCAATCACCAATAATCAGCGCATTCAACAACTTAAAAATACAGGTGCAATTTCAGCGCAAGAATCTACCCAATATCAAACATCACAAGCGACTGCGCAAGCTCGATTAAATGCTGCTAAAGCACAAATTGATAGCAATCAGCTTCGGTTAGCACAGACTCAAGTAATTGCGCCAGATAACGGTGTGATTTCAGCTCGTTCTGCTACAGTTGGTTCTTTAGCACAAACAGGTCAGGAACTTTTCCGTATCATTCGTGATCATCGCCTAGAATGGCGTGCAGAAGTGACTACATCGGATTTATATAAACTCAAACAAGGCATGAGTGCACATATTTTTTCACCCGACCCAACGCAACCTGCGATTACAGGTCAAGTAAGAACCATCGCCCCTGTGATTGACCCACAAACGCGCTATGGCTTGGTCTATGTCGATTTACCCGCAACTCAAGCCGTACGAATGGGCATGTTTGTAAAGGGTGAATTCGATTTAGGTGCAAAAACTGCCTTGACCGTTCCTCAAACGGCATTGTTACTACGCGATGGCTTTGCTTATGTCTTTATCGTTAACAATAACAACCGTGTTACACAGCAGAAAGTCACTGTTGGACGCCGTCAAGCGGATCGTGTTGAAATCTTAGATTTAGCTGCAAACGTTAAAATTGTGTCATCAGGAACAGGTTTCTTAACCGATGGTGATTTAGTGACTCTCGCCAAAGACATCCCTGAAACACCATTAACCAAGCAACTTGTTAAATCACAGGAGCATTAATATGAATGTCTCCGCGTGGTCTATTCGCAACCCAATTCCCGGAATTCTATTATTTATCATGCTGGGTTTGGCGGGTTTGCTGTGTTTTCACTGGATGAAAATACAACAGTTTCCCGATATTGAACTGCCGATGGTAACAGTGATGGCTGCGCTTCCTGGTGCAGCGCCCCCACAACTCGAAACAGAAGTTGCACGGAAAATTGAAAATTCGATTGCGACTTTACAAGGTTTAAGAAATCAATACACCAATATTCAAGATGGCGTGGTCACAGTCACCGCAGAGTTTCAACTGGAAAAACCATTACAAGAAGCGGTGGATGATGTCCGTAATGCAGTTTCCCAAGTCCGTTCAGATTTACCTGCCGATTTAAGAGACCCAATCGTCAGTAAAATCAATCTCTCAGGCGCTCCGATTCTGACCTATACCATCCAATCCCCCAAAATGGATGAAGAAGCGCTGTCATGGTTTGTCGATTACGATATCGCCCGTGCTATGTTGCAAGTGAAAGGCGTTGGAGCAGTTTCACGTGTTGGTGGAGTTACTCGCCAAGTTGAAATTGAACTCGACCCTGAAAAATTACTTGCACTGAATGCCACCGCAACCGATATCACTCGTCAATTACGCTTGGTTCAGCAAGATGCATCTGGTGGTCAAACTAAAATTGGCGGAAGTGAACAATCTATTCGTACCATTGCTACAGTTAAATCTGCGGCGGATATTGGCGCAATGGACATCGCCTTGAGTGATGGTCGACATATCCGACTCGATCAAGTGGCAACCATTCGAGATGGCATTGCCGAAAGACGTTCTGCTGCGCTATTAAATGGCCAACCCGTGATTGGATTTGAAATCACACGTAGTAAAGGTGCAAGTGAGGTCGATGTAGAAAAAGGCGTGGCTGAAGCCCTAGATAAACTCAAAGCCTCACATGCGGATATTAAAATTACGGAAGCATTTAACTTCGTAAAACCAGTTGCAGATAATTACAAAGGCTCAATGGCATTGCTTTATGAAGGTGCAATTCTAGCAATTCTAGTGGTTTGGCTATTTTTACGTGATTGGCGTGCCACCATTATTGCTGCAACTGCTCTACCCTTATCGATTTTGCCTGCTTTAATTGGCATGTACTATTTTGGCTTTACCCTAAACACAGTCACTCTTCTAGCTATGTCTTTGGTCGTCGGGATTTTGGTGGATGATGCGATTGTTGAAATTGAAAATATCATACGGCATTTGCGGATGGGTAAAACGCCGTATGAAGCCGCAATGGAAGCCGCAGATGAAATCGGGCTTGCAGTCATTGCCACCACATTTACCTTAATTGCTGTATTTCTTCCAACTGCATTTATGAGCGGTATTGCAGGTAAATTCTTCGTACAATTTGGTTGGACTGCCGCCTTAGCAATTTTTGCTTCTCTGCTGGTTGCTCGTTTACTCACCCCAATGATGTCTGCCTACATTCTCAAGCCATTTGTCGGTGAAGTTTTACATGCAGATGAAAAAACATTGAATGTGTCTTCAACAGATCAAGGCACTACTAAACTCGCCATAGACCGTGAAAAAGATGGTTGGGTCATGCGTCATTATATGCAATTAGTGACATGGTGTTTAAAACACCGTTGGGTAACCCTGTTTGGCGCGATTGCCTTTTTCTTCGGTTCAGTGTCACTCATTCCGCTATTACCAACTGGTTTTGTACCACCACCTGATACAGGACAAACCCAAGTCCGTTTAGAACTTACACCCGGTTCACAATTTGCAGACACACTCAAAACGGCTGAATACGCACGACTTTTGCTTAAAGATCATCCTGAAATTAAAAGCATCTACACCACAATTGGTGGTGGTGCAGCAGGTTCAGACCCTTTTGCAGGTGGTGCTTCAAGTGAGCCTCGTAAAGCAACTTTGACGATTCAGACCACTGAACGCACTGATCGTTCAAGCAGTTTACAAGAGATTGAAAATGAACTGCGCGAACGTTTGGCTCCATTACCGGGTGCGCGAATTCAGGTAGGTTTAGCAGGTAACAACAGTCAATACCAACTTGCCTTGTCAGGTGATGACCCAGAGGCTCTAATCGCCACTGCGCGTCAATTGGAACGTGAATTACGTACGATTCCAAATATTGGCAGTATTACGTCAAGTGCAGCTTTAATTCGTCCCGAATTGGTGATTCGTCCAGACTTTGCCAAAGCAGCTGATTTAGGCGTAACGACTTATGATATTGCAGAGACGCTACGCATTGCGACCGCAGGTGATTTTGACCAAAACTTGTCAAAACTGAACTTATCGCAACGTCAAGTTCCTATTGTGATCAAACTACCGCTTTCAGCGCGTCAAGATCAGGCATTGATTAAACGCTTAATGATTAAAGGTAGTCATGGACCTGTGATGTTAGGCACGATTGCCGATGTGAATATCGAAAGCGGGCCATCACAAATTGACCGTTTCAATCGTCTACGAAATATTAATTTTAATATTGAGCTGAATAACCAACCTTTGGGTGATGTCGCGGCAAAAGTTGACCAATTGGATACC
>DAOMAH010000176.1:0-4337 GCA_035426725.1 Acinetobacter sp. | reverse complement strand
CAGAGTTTAAGAAATGTTACTGGCTCAGGGCAGCTGACCGAAGACAATATTAAAGACACCTTACGTGAAGTACGGATGGCGCTGCTAGAAGCCGACGTTGCGTTACCTGTCACGCGTGAATTTATCGCGAAAGTGAAAGAGGAGGCACTTGGGCAACAAGTGATGACTCAACTTTCTCCGGGTCAGGCATTTGTTAAAATTGTTTATGATGAACTCACCAAAATGATGGGTGAGGCAAACGAAACTTTAGATTTAAATGCAAAACCTCCAGTGGTCATTTTGCTTGCAGGCTTACAAGGTGCAGGTAAAACCACTACAGCGGCGAAACTCGCTCGTTTCTTAAAAGAACGTCAAAAGAAAAAAGTCATGACGGTTTCTGCCGACGTGTATCGTCCAGCGGCAATCAAACAATTAGAAACTGTCTCTAATGAAGTGGGTGCAGGTTTTATTCCATCTGAGGCATCTGAAAAGCCAATTGATATTGTGAATCGTGCGATTGAACAAGCCAAAATTCAGTTTGCCGATGTCTTGATTGTCGATACAGCAGGTCGTTTGCATGTCGATGAAGACATGATGGATGAAATTAAAGAATTACACGCTGCGGTGAAGCCGACTGAAACTTTATTTGTTGTCGATGCGATGACAGGTCAAGATGCTGCCAATACCGCAAAAGCCTTTAACGATGCATTAGCCTTAACAGGTGTAATTCTAACCAAGACTGATGGTGACGCACGCGGTGGTGCAGCGCTTTCAGTACGTGCGATTACAGGCAAGCCGATTAAGTTCTTGGGCATGGGTGAAAAACTCGATGCGCTTGAGCCGTTCCATCCAGATCGTGTTGCACAACGTATTCTTGGGATGGGTGATGTACTTTCTTTAGTCGAAGAAGTTGAACGCAAAATCGACAAAGAAAAAGCAGAAAAAATGGCGAAAAAATTGCAAAAGGGCGGAACCTTCAATTTTGAAGATATGCTGATGCAGTTTGAGCAAATGAGCAAAATGGGCGGCATGATGGGCTTCCTAGATAAATTACCAGGGATGAGCAATGCAGGCATCCAAGATGCAATTGCGCAAGCAAACCCAGAAAAGCAAGTGAAGCGCATGGAAGCGATTATCCAATCCATGACCGTTAAAGAACGTCGTAATCCAGATTTGATTAATGCCAGTCGTAAAAAACGTATCGCGTTAGGTTGTGGAATGGATGTGGCTGAAATCAACAAACTGATGAAGCAACAAGCGCAGATGGCGAAGATGATGAAGAAATTCGCGAATCCAGCAGGCATGAGCAAAATGTTGAAATCATTTGGCAATATGCAAAAACAGTTCGGCGGTGGTGGTGGTGGAATGGGGCCATTATTTGGTGGCTCTGACGCTAAAAAATAAGCTGAATTGAAGTGAAAAAGGTGCAATATGCACCTTTTTTATGGTCTAAAGTTTTGTGCTGACGCACTTTATTTTCTACAAAATATCAACATTCAATTGCAGTTGAAAAGAACATAATAATTTAAGTCCATGTTTTATATTGAAATATTGCATACTATGTCACATGATTTGGAAACTAAAGTATATATCTTACATTCTGAAAATGCCGAACCAGAGCAACATTGGTATGTGTGGCTAAATCAGCAATTGCAAAGTTCAAACGTTAAGGTTGAACGGATTTTCTTGGCAGATGCGACGCATCCAGATGTTGAAGTGTGGCAAACGTGTTTAGAAGCACAAATGAGCCAATTAAATGAGCGAAGTATAATCGTTGCTCACGGACTCTCTAGCTTGGCTGTTGCACAATTTCTTACGGTACAATTGCAGCAAGGTGCAATTAAGGCTGCCATTTTTATTGCAGCCTTTAATGAGCCACTGCCAAAACATCCAGAATTCAATGCATTTATTCAGCATTCACAGCTTGGCGTGGGGATATTACGCGCCAATATACAAAGACGAATTGTGATGTTTTCGAGTAATGACCCGATTGTACCTGTGCCATTTACGTTTAAATTTTCAAATTCATTGAATGCGCAATTAATTGAAGTAATGCAAGCAGGGCATTTTCGTACAGAAGATGGTTATCATGAATTTCCGCAATTACTAGAGATTATTCAGAGCTTGTTGAAACCGAGCTAAGTTGCACATAATTTTGTAAGCCTTTGAGCAATAAATCAGGTTCAACAAGAGCTTGATAATGGTTCAGAAATTTAGCAAATAGCGGTGCATCACCACCCGTTAATACAAGGGTTTTTGCAGGCTGCTGTTGCATAATCTGATCAATGCCACTGATCAAACCCAATAAAATCCCACGATGCACAGCATCCACCGTGTTATGACCGGGTTTTAAATTGTCAAAGGCAGAATCAGGAATCTTAATGCCTTTTGTATTTTGTATGAGCGCATCACGCTGTAAATATAGATTCGGCAGAATATAACCACCTAAATGTTGCAAACCATCGACCAAATCAATCGTCAGCGCAGTGCCGCATCCGATGACACAAAAGTTTTGATCTGGCTTTGCAACGGCTAAAACTTGCAGCCAACGGTCAATTCCAAGTTGCTGAGGCACATCATAACCACAGTGTAGCCCTGCATATTCGTCATGGACTCGGGCGAAGATCAACGGAATATTTAAACTATCCAGAATCATTTGAATACGCTGGTTATTCTCTGCATCCAAAACTGATGAGATACCAACACGGCTTAAACCTTGAAATCGAAAATGTTGAATCAAACCTAAGAGTAGATCAGCAGGTGATTGCAAATGTAGTTCAGCTGCATGTTCAATCACCTGATCTTGCTCGGTGATCCAATATTTGAGTCGTGTATTACCAATATCGAGCCATAAACTTTTCATAGGTTCATTATTTCTCAATGTGCTGCAAGTCTTAAACGCCCTTGATAGAACGCTTGTAGAGTATCTGTTTCAATCAACACCGCACCGTCTTGTGAAATGCCATGAAAGATGCCTTGAACTTTCCCTTGATGATGTTCCAATACTACCTGATGATCGAGCCAAATGGCATGATGGTTAAACCGCTCTGCGAGGTGATAACTACCATGATCAAACCATTGCGCCGCTTGTTGAATGGCGTTGTAGAGTTCGGCAATCAACGTTAAACGATCAATTGGTGCTAAACCGAGTTGACCTAAGGAGCTAATACTTTGCTCGGTATTTTCGATATAAGGTGTTTGTAAATTGATTCCAACGCCCACAATGGCTTTATTCATACTCAAGGGCTCAACCAATATGCCGCCCCATTTGCCTTGTGGGCTATATAAATCGTTTGGCCATTTAATATTTAAGTTTAAACCTTGTAAGCTCGGCATTTGTAGAATATTAAGTGCAACTTCGAGTGCAAAACGTCCATCTATTGCCGTTGTGGTCTGCACCAATGCACTTAAATAAATATTGCCTTCGGGTGAACTCCACTCCCTTTGGTGCTGTCCACGCCCATGACTTTGATGCTCACTACAAACCAGTCCTGTTGAAATGCCTTTTTGTGCGATTTCACGCAGGTCATCATTGGTTGAGGTGGTCGTCGATTTGAGTAAAACCACTTCGGGGAAATGTTGTTGCGCTTGTAATCGTTGTTTTAGCTTTTGCGTATGAAATTCGGACATTGATTTTACAAGTCGTGTGGTCGTGTCATGCTGGAGTTAATCATATATTTGCGGATAAGTGCAATTGCTGGCTTCATCGCAGAGCTTCTTAGATACACGAAGATGTTCTTAGATACACATAATCGGCTTGATTATCGTCCGATAAGTTAAACGTATTTTTAGGCTTTCATGTTGTTTTGATACTTAATTTTCCTATAAAGGCTTTAGTTGAGTTTTTGCTTATCCATCTAAATATGCTTTTTTATGTTCAAATAATTTTTGAGAGAAATATTCAGCAAAAATTATTTTTTAGACGGTTGGATGAAATGTATCTTTTATAATTGTTTGATTTTAAATATTTAATTTTGTCACGCTACAGTTTTTCTAGCAAAAGGCATTTGTTTTTCGTTGAATCGGATGAAAAAGCATTAAAATTGTCAGACAATGATGTAGAATTTATACTTGAAGATCAGTTAAAACAAAAAGCGTTAATCGCATTGGACCGTGCGTATAAAAACATAGCGAGGAGCTCATGAATCTCGAAGAAGCGGATAGCCTTTCTGAACAGATTGCAAAATATATTAGCGAACAAATCATCAGTGGTGAATTGGTCGAGGGAGAGCGCATCCAAGAATTACGCATCGCCAAAGAATTGGACGTGAGTCGTGGTTCTGTGCGTGAAGCCTTATTGCTACTCGAACGTACTTATTTAATTGAAATTTTTCCGCGTCGTGGCGCTATTGTGTCTG
>DAOMAH010000175.1:1731-4339 GCA_035426725.1 Acinetobacter sp. | reverse complement strand
GTCTATGGATGATGCTGCATTAGGCGCTACGACTGGTCAAGACGGTATTAACATTGGTCTTGGCATCTCTGCCGTAACGATCGAAAAAGTTTTAATTCACGATAACGACGGTTTACTTGCTGCTGGTGCTGCTGGTGATATGGGCTTTGGTGGTACTTCAACTGCTGGTGCAATCGTTATCAAAGCTAATGGTTCAGGTACAACTGCAACTAACGGTATCGTAATTACTGCAAATACGGCAGCACTTTTACCAAGCCACAACTTAGCTGATATCGTAATTGATACAGATGCAGGTAGTAGTACAGGTAATACTGCATTCCTTAATGTTGCAGCAAAAGTGTCAGGTTTAAATATTGCAATTGGTGAGATTGGTGTTTCTGAATCTAGTGCAGTCCCTGGTGTTGGTGCTACAACTATTCGTCGTGGTAATGATGCTACAAACTACAACAAAATCTTGTCTGGTTTAACGCTTACAACTGGTCAAATGACAGCTAACGTTCAATTAGGTGCTGCTCCACAAGGCGCGATGATCAAGTTAGATTCTACTATGACTGGTGGTCTTACGATCTCTAACTTAGGTATTTACGATTCTTCTACTATCGGTACAGCTCACTATAACGCTGCTGGTACTACCGTAACGAGTACTCTTGCTGGTGAAATCCGTCTTGACAGCATCAAACTTGCTAATGCTGGTGGTGCTGATTTGACTGTTCAAGCTGACATCAGTGTTGTTGGTGAAGCAGTTTTGGGTGACAAAACTGGTTACCTACAAATCAAAACGATGAAAACACCTACTGATGCATACGTTGCTGGTGTTCACTTAGGTTCTGCAACTGCAGGTTCTATCGGTGATATCGAAGTTCAAGGCATGCAAGTATATAACGGCGGTGCTCCTTCTGCTGCAAATGCTGGTGCAGTTATCAAAATCTCTGGTCACTAATTCTTTTAGTGGTTCAACAAAAAAAGCGCGTAATGCGCTTTTTTTGTTTTTAAAATAATGGTAGTAGTGAATTGTCAATAAAATCACAAATTATGCAGTAAAATTAACCTAATTATAACTTTTGCTACATTTCGTCAAAAAAAACTAAAAAAATGCTGTTTTTTTCTATAAAAAAAGGTATCTTCAACACACAGGGATGGGGTGTTTGCGAACACTAAAAATAATATGAATAAGGCAAGTGTTGCCAGGGTAAAAAAAGAGACTTATGTTAGAGATCGCTTTAGGCTCAGCATTGATGTATTACTTTTCAACGCAAGCCTTCGAAATTGAAAAAAAACCACCAGGCACTGTGTATTACACAGAAACTCTGGATTCTCGTAATTCTTCATTTACACGTAATCATCGTGAAGCAGTCACGATTAAGCCAGCAGTAGAAGATCAGTTTCGTGGCATCGTGCGTCAAGCATATGACTACAGCTGTGGCTCTGCCGCGCTGACAACGCTGTTAAATGGTTATGGTGGGCTTAGCTTAACTGAACAACAAACCATGAGTGGTTTGCTGCAGTACGGCGAGTATCAGCGAATTGTTGAACGCCGTAGTTTCTCACTTCTCGATATGAAGCGCTTTGTATCGGCTTTAGGTATGAATAGTGGTGGGTACCGAGGTGAATTTAAAGATTTAACCGCATTGCAACAACCCGCAATTGTACCGATTACCTATGCTGGGTTTAAACATTTTGTTGTTTATAAAGCTTATAAAGATGGACGTGTTTATGTGGCAGATCCATCACTAGGCAACATTAGTTTTGACCAAGTTCGATTTCAAGAAATTTGGGATAATAACACTTTATTTATTGTGGATATTCCTGAGCAATACCGTAAGAATCTGTTAGCGTTAAAAGACTCTGATATGCGTCATGTCGAAGATGCGACAGTGAATCGTTATGCCTTCGCAGAAATTCAATTTCCAACGCAAAAGTTAGAGCGCAGTGCAGACAAGGCGTCAACCATGCGCCGTGTACTTGATGCTGATCCAAAATCAGACAGCTATAACAAACCGATTACGACCTTTATGCGCTTATATTACAAGCGGAAATAGTCTAAGAATTAGCAAAATTAAATGTATTAATAGGATGTAAAGTAAAATGAAAAGTACATGGATGAATATGACGGTGTTGGCATTGAGCTTAAGCGCAATTACCACCACACTTTATGCTGAAGAGCAAGCGCCAGTGGTCATGGGCGCACAAGCTGATGCTACAGCGCCAGCAGCAGAGGCTAGTGTTGTAGATACTACGGCAACACCAGCTGATGCAGCAGTTGAAACACCGGCAGAGCCAACAGCAGCACCTGTGGATACGCAGGCAGGTCAAGCAGCGACAGCCTTACAGAAAAAAGAAACAGATGCAACGACTGAAACCAATTTGCAGGAAGTGTTTACTTCTAATGAGCGTCAATATTCATTGATTAAAAAAGGCGTGTATTCATCTTATTATGATGTTGACTATACCTACTATCGCGACAGTCGCCTTGATTTAGCAACTAGCGACAGTACCAGTTCATTGGCTCGTTTGCGCGTAGAAGAAGATGCAAACCACACATTAACCAATACATTTACAGTTCAATATGGTTTCTTGGACAATGTGACTTTGTCTGCGTCATTGCCGT
>DAOMAH010000175.1:0-1631 GCA_035426725.1 Acinetobacter sp. | reverse complement strand
TTTACAGTTCAATATGGTTTCTTGGACAATGTGACTTTGTCTGCGTCATTGCCGTTGGTTGCGAAAAAAGATTTATTGAGTGATCAAACCGCAGCAGGTTTGGGTGACATTAACTTTGGTGCTCGTTGGGAACCATTTCCCTTAAAACAAGGGCGTCTACCGTTAGTACTATTTGGTAGCTTATCGACCAAAACTGGTGATAGTCCTTATGATATTGGTATCGACGAGTTATCGACAGGTAAAGGTTATTATTCAGTAGGTTTTGGGGCGAGTACACGTAAGTATATTGACCCAGTCGTATTATTTACTTCTGTTTCAGCGAACTATGGCTTAAAAGAAACTGGCTTAAATCAGTTGCGTGGTAGTCGTGTTTTAGAGAGTTTTGATCCCGGTTTAAGTGGTGGTTTTGCCTTTGGTTTTGCCTACTCATTTAACTACGATGTGTCACTCACCATGTCATATCAACAAAGCTTTAACACTGGAGCAAAGTTTTACTTTAGCAATGATGAAAGTTTCCAATCTGCTGACCAAAGTAGCTCTACGCTTTCCTTTGCTTTAGGGGTGCGTGTTTCGCCTGAAACGATTGTGAACGGGACTGTCGGGATTGGTTTAACAGAGGATGCACCAGATGTGTCTTTAGGCTTGTCATTCCCATTGGATATTATAGGTTTTGGCAAAAAAGTTCGTTAAGGGGAGATAATGGTGAAATACCTTAAATTACGTCCTTTAACGGTAGCAATTTTGCTGGCTGGACTATCTAATGTTGCAAATGCTCAATTAGGGCAGGATTTATCAGTAGATTTGCGTTCTTTAACGATGGGGAATGCGGTTACAGCAGATCCGCCTGGTATTAGTGCAGTGCATTTTAACCCTGCTGGCTTAACAAAAATTGAAGGGCTACAAACTGACGTTCAGGGGATTTTGGCAAATTTTGCCATTAATCGAGATTTTACTGCGCCTGCAGGCTATAACGTTTTTGGCTATTCTGACGATCCTTTGGTTTGTAATGATGGGCCTGAAGTTGCTACGGGTATTTGTACGGATTTCAAGGGAACAGTTGAGGGTAATGTTGAGTATGCGAGTCTTTATGTCCCAATTCTAAAAAAGATGGTGGATTTAGGGCCAAATACACCATTAGCTGCTCCAACAGCCGGTATCGCTTATAAGCCGCCAGGTTCTAAGGTTACTTACGCGACTGCTATGTATGCGCCCTTAGTTGCAGGTTTCGGTTCTGAGGACGGTAACCCAGGTAACTATATGGGGCAACAAGTTGCCTTAGAGCGTATTACCTATTTATCTCCTTCTTTTGGTTATCAAGTTAATGACCACCTTTCAGTAGGCGCATCTTTTGGGATGTCTTACCAAGCCATTGCAATGAAAACCGATTTACGTTTCCCAAATGAAATGATCGGTGTTTTGCGAATGGTCGATGACGTGGTTTGTGGTCCTTTCAAAGACAACGGCGACATTATTACTGACTTATTACTATTTGGTATCTGTAATGCCAAAGAAGGGATGAACCCTTTTAATAAGTTAGGTTCTTTAGATGTTTCTTTGGAGCAGTCACTAAGTCCAAGTTATAACTTGGGTGTTTTGTGGGAGCCGAATGAGCGTTTCGCATGGGGCGCAGT
>DAOMAH010000174.1:0-4344 GCA_035426725.1 Acinetobacter sp. | reverse complement strand
AAGCGAGGAACGAGCTTCAATAGAGTACGAGCTTTAGCGAGTACCTAGGGCAGTTTGCACTCCCCTCTCGAAAGGCTTTTAATTATTTTTAAAGCTTTTAATGCTTTTAGAAAGGTTGAAACCCTTGTGTAGTAAGTGTTACAGACTATATAAACGGACATTTGCTCTTGTATAAACGGACATTTGCTCTTGTATAAAAGGACATTTGCTCTTGTATAAAAGGACATTTGCTCTTAATTAAAGGACATTATAAATATTGACCTTAAAAAGATATTAGATTACATTGTCCTTTAATTAGATAATAATAAGTTCTTCTTATGAAAAATAGTTTAGTCGTGAAAGATAATGCTCTAATAAATGCCAGTTACAACCTAGAGCTAACGGAACAACGGTTGATCATGCTAGCTATCATTAATGCTAGAGAATCGGGACAAGGAATCACTGCGGATAGTAAACTGGAAATACATGCTAGTGACTACGCCAAGCTATTCAATGTATCTGCCGATGCGTCATATAAAGCTTTGAGAGAAGCTGTAAATAATCTGTTTAATCGTCAATTTAGTTATACAGCCGAATATAAAAAAACAGGCAAAGTCGGCATTGTTCGATCTCGCTGGGTAAGCCGTATATTTTATGTAGATGACCTAGCATTGTTAGAAATTACTTTTGCTCCTGATGTAGTGCCTTTAATCACACGATTGGAAGAACACTTTACAAAATATGAAGCTAAACAAGTTGCTCACCTAACCAGTAAATACGCCACTAGGCTTTATGAATTGCTGATTGCTTGGCGTGAAGTTGGAAAAGTTCCACAACTAGAACTTAGTGAGTTTAGAAACAGATTAGGTCTTGTTGATAGTGAATACACCGCCATGAGTGACTTTAAAAAGCGTGTGCTTGAACCATCAATTAAACAAATTAATGAGCATACTGATATTACTGTAACGTATGAACAGCATAAAAAAGGACGGATCATTTCAGGTTTTTCTTTCAAATTTAAGCAAAAACAACAGCCAAAAGTTGAAGCAAAAAGAGATCCAAACACGCCTGATTTTTTTATAAAAATGACCGATGCACAACGCCATTTATTTGCCAATAAAATGTCAGAAATGCCTGAAATGGGGAAATATTCACAAGGTACAGAAAGCTACCAACAATTTGCTATTCGTATCGCTGATATGCTTTTAGAGCCTGAAAAATTCAGAGAGCTTTATCCAATATTAGAAAAATCAGGATTTCAGCCATGATCAAATTAAATAACCTATCAACCGATCTAAAACATGTGACCGTTGAATACCTCGACATCGTAAACTATGAAATTGCGAGGGAAAATATATGTGGTTATATCTTCCTATTATCCCGACTATCCAAAAATGCCGAACCCACCGAAAAAATGCAGATGGAAAGCAAAATACAGGACTTAATTTACTATCGAGATAATTTACAGATAGAAGACAAGGACAATATTCAAAAGGTTTTAAATACGCTCATTCCAGAGTATCAAGCCGAACAAAACAATCAAACAGCGAAGAAAAATTAGGCTTCAATGTCGGGTAAATCAAAAAGCTGTCGATCTCTATTTTCTGTTAAATATTCGTTGAGTTCAGCGAGTATTTTTTCTTTATTGGCTTCATTTGCCTGCATTTTCTTAATCAAGTAAGAACCGAGCAAAATTTTACGCCGAGTATCATCCTTGCGCTCCTGTTCTTTCTTTTTGGTACGTTCTCTTGCTTCAATAGCCTGTTTCTGTGCTTTTAACTGTTTCAGCTTCTCTAACTGGGCTTCAATTTTCTTTTCGATATTTTCAGCAGATTTAGTCATAACGGTTAATTTCGGAATATAGAAAACCACTCAAGCATAAGATCCTATGAATTGAAATTCAAGCGGGTAATATGCTATCGTGTTTTTCATGAAATGCGCACTTACGACTTGGATTTCATCCAAGTCAAAGTTTGCGTAAGGGGTATCCCCTTAACCCCAAAAAACTGCTACGCAATTTTTTAAAAGCAAAAGCATCTCAAGGCGACTGCATGGCAATCTATCATTGTTCAACGAAAACAGTTAACCGAAGTTCAGGACGAACTGCGGTTGCATCAAGTGCCTATCGTGCAGGTGAAAAACTAGAAGATGAGCGCACAGGGCTGACCCATGACTTTACGAGAAAAGACGGTGTCGCCCATTCTGAAATTATCTCTAATTTAGATATTGAAATTGACCGTGGTGAACTTTGGAACTTGGCAGAAAAAACCGAGAACCGCAAAGATGCCCGAACCGCTAGAGAATGGGTGATTGCCCTGCCTGATGAATTAGACGCTGATCAACGTAAGGACTTGGCAAAAGACTTTGCCAGGTCCTTAGTTGATCGCTATGACGTAATCGCAGATTTAGCAATCCATGAACCGAGTAAAGGCGGTAATGATAAAAATCACCACGCCCATATCATGCTCACCACCCGAAAGGCAGAACTAGACACGGACAATAAAATCACCCTGACCACCAAAACCGATATTGAACTCAGCAACGCCAAACGAAAAAGCCTTGGCATGGGGACAACCCAAGAAGATATTAAGCAAATTCGAGAAACATGGGCAGACTTAGCCAATAAAGCATTGGAACGTGCAGGCTACCGAGAAAAAATAGATCACCGCAGCTATGCCGATCAGAACAACGGACTACAAGCCACCATCCATGAAGGCACCAAAGTCACTCAATTACGCAGACAAGGCATAGACACTGAAATTAGCCGTTTCAATGACAATGTGAAACAGCAGAATACCCAACAACTTGACCAACAGAAACAGCAGAAAGAGAGCGTTTTACAGCGTGGTTTAAACCGTGTCGATCAAGGTTTTGATCAATGGCAGAAGAACCAAGAAAGCAAACGTCTAGAACTGGAACGCCAAGCGGAAATGAAGCGACAGCAAGAATTAGATAAACAACGAGCCGAGCAAGCACTCCGCAAGGTATCTCAAAAACTAAGTAGAGGCGGAATGTCATTATGAGTAATCAAAATGATCTAGATGACCAGTTATATATTTTATTGGCATCCATGAAGGAATATCGAGAAGCCATAGCAGACGATAAGAAGCGATTAGAGCAGTTTTACAACCATGTCGCTAGTGGAGTGCTAGACAAGGCTGAAAAATCGCTAGAAAACGCAAATAAGAAGCATACAGGCGCATTAAACAACAGCATTCAGGCATTAAACGAAGCTACACACAGGCTCAACTTAAAACTTATCATTATTTTTGCTAGCACGTTTGTTGCTGTGATGATGGTATTCATTTTGGCTATCTTCTTATACATACCAAGCAAAGACGAAATTGATGCACGTAGAGCAGATATGGCTGTACTAAAAAAATATCCGTTACAAATCGAGGAGCATGATGGGAAAACATTAGTCAGAATTATGACTAAAAAGCCGTGTTACTCATTTGAACCGAATAATGTCAAAGAAAAAACGTATGACTGGTGTCAGATCGACCCTAAAAAATACTAGTTGATCGGTACTTTGCTTGGTTTTTCTCATTACTGATCAGATTACAGCAAGCGCAAAGTTGCCCGACTTTGAAACATGGCTAAAGCCATCTTTCAAAGCATCGAGCGATAGTCATCCAAAAATTTCGGAATGGCTATCCAACTGATGCAGTTCTAAAATATCGTCACCAACAAGCCTATAGATCAAGACTAAATCAGGCTTCACATGACAATCACGACAATTTTTAAACTCTGCACCACCTTTCAAGGGATGATCTAAATACTTTTCAGGCAAAGGATTATTTGCGACTAAACAATCTAATACTTCTGCCCATTCAGCCGTAACCAGTTCTAAATAACGTCTTTTAATATCACGTTTAAAAGAACTGGTTACGATAATCTTACGTTTAGCCATGTGCTTCTTCCGACATAGCTTTAATCGCTTCTTCTACCGTTTCGTACTCGGTGTACTCGCCATTTTCAATCTCTTTTAAAGATTGAAGTAACTTGGCTGCTGCTTTAGGAGTTAAAGCAGGTTCTCGTGCATAGTCAAAAGACAAAGGAATCGCTTTAGTTTTAACGATTTGATTCAAGAACAGTTTGAATGCTTGAGGCATAGTCAAACCATAGTCTTCCAAAATAGGCGTGACTTGTTCTTTTAACTCTGCTTCTAAGCGCATATTGAAATTGACTGCGGACATGATTTCCTCACTCAAAAACCATTAAAGTAAAGATAATATAAGGCATATTCTTTACTTTTTCATTACTTTTGATGTAATAAATGGTTTCTAACAAATGAATTTCGTATAACAGCCATTATGTTAAATAGAGCTTCATCTGTGTTGCTCTCATAAAAGCTTAGCTAAA
>DAOMAH010000173.1:0-4436 GCA_035426725.1 Acinetobacter sp. | reverse complement strand
TTTTCCCCCTTCTCAAGGGGGAACTATAGGGGGTTTTGCAAGAAGTCTAATGTAAAATTTAAACTTATCTATGAAAATCAGTATTATTTTAAAAAACACATTACAAAAAATAAAAAAGCACCCGAAAGTGCTTTTTTATGACCAACAATAAGAAACTTATAATTAGGTCTGTAATCGGCAGCTACCTGTACCAGCATTACAACGTGTTAGTTTTTTTAGACCAGCATTACCCTTTTCTTGTGGTGTAAAATCAACCGAAGTACCAGCAGTATAGTTAGCTTTTGTTACTTTAATTGTATTTGTATCAGTACATGCTTTACCATTAAAAGTCGTTGGTGTACGACCATCAGCCGCATCGGCTACTGCAGTACCTACATAAGCTTTCGCTTCACCTAAACAAGCACTGTTCGAAGAACGTTGCATATAGTCACGGTATGCAGGAAGCGCAATCGCTGCCAAAATACCAATAATCGCGACAACGATCATGAGTTCGATTAAGGTAAAACCTTTTTGCATTTTGTTCATAACATTTCTCCAATGTATAAATTTTTTATAAGCCTTTTTCAGCTACTTTGTATTTAGCATAAATTATGCCAATCCTTAGCTTAGCCAATTTTAACGCAAATAAACAGAGACTTAAACGGTTATTTTACGGTTTATGTTTATATTATAAGCAGCAAATAATGACAAGATATGACAATTAACGTCAATTTACTGTCTTTATGCAAACTCCCTACGTTATTTTTTGCTCTATCGCACCCATCATCGAATTATTCCGCGAATTTAATCACATAAAAAAGTTTGATTTTTGATTTACCGTCCGTCGGAAGATAACAGCATATTTGTCATCCGCGGAAGAAGGTATCCAGCTATAAAAACCAAAACCAGCATCATTCCCTAGATGCCTGTATGCACAGGCATGACAGTATATTTGTGTCACACCTACGAAGGCAGGTATCTAGCGTCTTTCACCATAATTAGGCAAGCAAACAATCATAAGGAATATTCAAGCCACCATGTAAACGCTTCACCATGTTCATACTTAAAGGACGTTTATGATTTAACACTTCCGATGTTTTACTTGCTGAACCGATAAATGGAATTAAATCTTTTTGCGTTAAACCTTTTTGCTCCATCATAAACTTTATAGATGCAATCGGGTCAGAAGGGGGCAATGGATAATGCTTTTCCTCATAACGCTCAACTAGCAGGGCTAAAATATCCAGTTCATCACCTTGTAACGTACCTTTTTCAGCACCCCATAATGCCTCAATTCGTTCAAAAGCAAGTGCTAAATCATCATCATTATGAATCGGCTTCACTGTAATCATCATACTGTCTCCGCATCAATGTCATCATATTGGGCATGAGTACCTACAAACTTAATAAAGCCCAACTGCCGTTCAAAATCAAAAGCGACAATCAGACGGTACTTATTCCCACCAATATTAAATACAACACGCCCACCTTTTAAAATACTTGTTGTACCAAACACCGCTTTAATCTCTTGAGGTGTTGCATAGTGTGCCTTTTCAAAATGGCGATACCATTCGGTTAAAGGTTCCTTCGCATCGAGATACGAAGAACTCCCCTCCCAAAACAATCTTAATCGGCTTTTAGCGATGATGTGCATGGATTCAAAATTCATATTGCCCACACTTACAATATTCCCTTTTTGGGAATTATGCAAGTAAGAAGAACCATCCTTCCGTCATACCTGCGAAAGCAGGTATCCAGTCAAATTTTAAGAGAAAATTTAGAAGAGTTAAAAATCAATGATTAATCCAATTTTCTATTTGCAAGGCAGGGACACGCTCAAACTCTTTGGTGTTGTTGGTGACTAAAATAAAACCTTTACTTCTCGCATGTGCCGCAATGTGTATATCATTTTCTCCAATTGGCTGTCCAAGCTTCTTTAAATAAGCCTTAATATTGCCATATTGCAATGCAGCATCTACACCATAATCTAAAATTTGTACCCGTGATAAAAAGTTTTCGATGACCTTTAAATTTCTCTCAGGAAATTGACTATTCTCTGCACCAAAAATAAGTTCTGCCACACTAATACTACTAACACAAAGCTGGGTCGCCACCGCATTAAATTTTGTCTTAACTTCAAGTGGTCTTTGTTTGATGGTATAAATAATGATATTGGTGTCTAACATATACCTCAACATTTAAAATATATCTCGTTCTGTTGGAATCTGCTCACCACGTTCAAAATCTGCAGATACCTGTAATTCAGCATCATCAAAAAAACTATCCCATGCTTGCTCGACAGGACTGATCACTCGCTCCACACCAATCATACGCACAAAAACTTTTTGGGTTGATTCAGAAAATCGGTAGATACTAGGTAAACGCACCGCCTGAGTACGGTTGTTCATAAAAACTGATGTAATCATTGCAATCACCACACTTGCTATATACAAAGAGTATATTGCAGCACTGCACACTAGTCAATTCAAAACAATCGGTTCATTCGGCAATTCGTTTTGATCATCATTTTCGGCTCGAACATAGTACTGATCTAGCACTTGCCCAATTTCAACTACACCTCGCATGACCGCAGGAACATAGTGCTTTTGTGCCAGTAAATTAATCATGTCCTGACATATTTCATCCCAAGTTTGCACGGTCGTCGCATTTTTTAAACCCCGATCAATCACGATTTCAACTTTGCGTTCACATAAATTTAAATAAAGCAGCACACCACTATTCAGTTCAGTATCCCAAACGCCCAATTCAGCAAAGAGTTGCTGTGCGCGTAATCGGGTATTTTGCCGATACGCTTGATGACAAGGAATATGTCCTTCGATCACAACCTGAATTTCACCCACATGCCCCTTTTCGGCTTGCCGTACAACATTCGCAATTTCTAAGCGTTCTTGTTGATTAAAGTAACGGTGCGTCGCTGAAATATAAAAACAATGTTTTAACCAACGTTTAAAACTCGGTTGCACGGCTTCGTCCAACTTGGGTTGGGTAATAATTTGAGTTGTATCTGTTTGCGTTACCATGAGCCTGATGCACCTCCACCGCCAAAACTACCGCCACCGCCACTATATCCACCTCCACTACCGCCGAATCCGCCACCGCCTCGACCGCCGCCACCAGAAAGCAGCCCTTGAAAAATGAGCTGTGCCAGTGAAGTAATAAGTAGAAAGAAAATACCTACGCCTAGCACAAGACTCATGACGATACCCGCACCGCTCACCCAACCTGCCACCACTGCAGCGACCGCAGCCGTAGACGCACTAAGTCGTTTGCCGACGATAAATGATCCAATAATTCCTGCAATTAAGATGAATAATGCCATGCTTAAAGCATTATCTTTGCCTTGTTGTGCTTGAATGGCTTGATCATGTTGTGCTTGTAAATCTTGTGCCGCTTGCGCTGCAATTTCTGGGTCTAAATTTACGATGCGGGTGATTTCATCCAAACCAGCAGCAATCCCTTGCGCATATTGCCCTTGCTTAAATAACGGTGTCATTTGATTGCGAATGATTCGACTTAGCACTAAATCGGGTAAAACACCCTCCAAACCATAACCGGTTAAAATTTGAATTTTACGATCATTCACTGCAATCGCAATCAATAAGCCATTGTCACGTTTAGCTGAACCGAGCTGCCATTTTTCACCAGCTCTTAACGCATAATCAAAAATCGCTTCTTGACCTGTCGTAGGAACAATAACTACTCCAATTTGCGCTTTACCTTGTTGATAAAGGCTTAGGATTTTTTGATTAAGCTGTTGGATTTCTGCTTCATTAAGAATTTTGGCTTGATCAATAATCGGCTGATTTAAACTGGGCAAACCACGTATTGACTCACCCTCTGCCATATCATTGGCGACTTGAGGTAAAGCAGTTGCTTCTGCCGAACTTGCCGTGGGCGCAGTCGTTTGTTGATTTTTTTGTTCCTGAAGAATTTTACCTGCAACAATCACATCACTTTGATCTGTTGCCGTTGCGATTTCCGCCCATGCCGTCGACTGAAAAATGAAAAGCGTAAAAATAATCAGCCACATCGTCGCCAATCGCTGATGCCATTTTTGCACGAACTTTTTCAACATACGACCTCCTTTAACTAAATTAAGTTTAGTTAAATGAAACAGTCGGTGCTTTTTGTGCAGATTGTTCCGCTTTAAAGTTTTCTTTGGTTTTCATGCCAATGACTTTAGCAGTCATGACTTGCGGAAATTGACGCACATAAGAATTGTAGTCTTGTACCGTTGTAATATAACGGTTACGCGCCACAGCAATACGGTTTTCTGTACCTTCAAGCTGTGCTTGTAAGTCACGGAACTGCTCGTTGGCTTTTAAATTTGGATAATTTTCCGATACAGCAATCAAACGCGACAATGCACTGGTCATCTGTGCTTGCGCTTGTTGATATTTTTCAAACAGTGCTGGGTCTTCCAACACCTCTTTATC
>DAOMAH010000172.1:0-4473 GCA_035426725.1 Acinetobacter sp. | reverse complement strand
ATTGGGGAGTAGATTATCACTTATAGGCGTGGTCTAAAATCCTAGACCCACATCATTTTTTACAGCTCAATTTAAACAGTTTGATCTTTAATCGTTTCTGAAACGCCATTATTTTTGACCGACTCAATCCCCTTATCACGAGATTGTTCACTTGCATAAAATTGGCTAGTGCCGATGATCTGATGATTGGCAGCTTTCAAATTAAAATAAGGTTTGTCATTTTTTGCAGTTAAACGCTCGTAGCGAGCATCCTCAGCACTATTTTTTTGTACAGATGCCACACCATTCAATGCTGATGCTTTAGTTTTATAAAGCTCACTATTTAAAATAGGTTCGCCATTGCCCGCTTTTAAAACAAAACGATATTGACCATCTTTTGCTTGACTGATTTCAAACCATCCTGACATATAAACCTCTACTTTTAAGGATATTGTTTATTATTTCTTCAATAATATAGATCAGCCATTGGCGTTTAAGAAGATGATTACCCGTTCTTTTTGAGTAGGTTATGTAACTGATACAAGAGCATTTCCATATGCTTAACAATCAAGAAAGAATTAAACCTTTTTCACAAATTCAGACTTAAGCTTCATATTGCCAATTCCATCAATCTTACAATCAATGTTGTGTCCATCGTTGGCATCTGGAACAAGACGAATCGTTTTCACTTTGGTGCCGACTTTGACTACAGATGAGGAACCTTTAATCTTCAAATCTTTAATCACTGTGACACTATCACCATCTACAAGAACATTACCATTCGAATCTTTAATGATCTCTTGAAGATTAGAAGCTTGCGGTTCACCCTCTTTCCATTCATGCGAACATTCGGGGCAAACGAATAGATCACTATCTTGATAGGTATATTCAGATTGGCATTGCGGACAATTTGGCAAAGACATAAAAAAACTTTAAAAGCATCATTATGCTGGATGAAAATGATTTTTCAAAATTTTAAAGTTTGGATACTTTTCCTAATAAGTAATTTTTAAGCACCAAAGCATGATTAAGTTCAGGATCTTTTGCTGCATAAAGCAAAGTTAACTGCTGATGTTGAGCAATTTGTCTTAATTCATCTACATGCGTATTTTCTGCAAGCTCTTGATAATATCCCTCTTGAAAAGCTTGCCAGTGCTCAATTTGATGACAGAATGCTTTTCTTAATTCAGTCGAAGGTGCAACTTCCTTTAGCCATGAATCAAGCTGTGCTTTCTCCTTAGAAATACCTCGAGGCCACAACCGATCGACCAAAATACGCTGCCCATCTGTTGAAGCGACAGGATCGTAAATACGTTTAATCGCAATTTGCATATTTTTATCCTGTCGCAAGAAAATTAGCTTTCCATTGAAATATCGACCACTTGACCTTGATGATTAAAACTAATAGAAATGACATAATCGGTGATATCTTCAGGCAAAGTAAAATCTAGCACATCATAATTTTCAAGTTCATCTCCCTCGCCCTGTTGATTCAGAACTAAAAAATTCAACACTTGTTCCGTTGTAGGCTTATTCGTACCAAAATGCTTTTGCCAATACGTTGCATCCACTTCTTCGAGATGATGCTGAATGAACAATTCCACACTATCTTCAGCTTGTTGGTTTGTTAAGGCTTCACACATTGCATTACGTGCAAGTTGCTCTCTATTTTCTGTTAAAAGATATTCCGACATAATGTCCTCAATGATACAAATAATATTTATAAAATTTTTATTGTTGGTGTGTTGATGAAATTTATATTTATTGGATTGATATTTTATTGATCTGGAATTTCAGCTTCAACCAATAATCCAAATAAAAAAGTGATTCTTGCCAACCTAAATAACATGCCTCAACTGGAATGACATCTGGCAAACCCTCTTGCGTAATATTTACTTCAGTACCAACCATTACTGGCTTAATTTCAACTGTCATTTGTATTTCGCCTGGTAAATTTGGATCATCAAATTGGTCAGTATAACGAAGTAAATGCGGTGAATTAATTTCCTTATAAGTCCCACTAAATGAATGTGATTGACCTGTCGAAAAATTAGAAAAGGACATTTTATAGCTTCCTCCTACCTGAGCATCCAAATGATGTACTTTGGCTGTAAATCCATGCGGTGCCATCCATTTAACTAAAGCATCGGGATCTATAAATGCTTTAAAAACTCGTTCTGGTGGCGCATTAAAAACGCGGTGTAAACGTACGGTACTGACATTGTTATTCTCCATTTTCACTTTTATTGTAATGAATCGATTAATCATTATTCTACACAAACTACTGATGATGATTTAGGCGGCTTACATTCCACATTTGAACACGAATAGCAAAAATCTCAAGCTGCATTTTTGTGAAAAAAAGTGCAAAATAAGTATCAATATTTACATGATAAAAACGTCGCCTTAGGATCAATTTATGAGTCAGCTTGCTTTTACTGCTTTTAGCTTAATTGGTGTGGATGCGCAAAAATTTCTACAAGGGCAAGTGACCATTCATGTCGAACGCCTAGCGGAGAATGAAACACGCTATACGGCCATTTGTGATTTAAAAGGGCGTATTCAGTTTGGACTATGGCTAAAAAAAATAAATTCTGAGCACTTTGAAATCGTTACCACCCAAAATCAAGCTGAAGAATTTGCAAAGCATATTCGAAAATTTGGTGCTTTTTCAAAAATGAAGTTAGAAGAAATTGGTTTGGTTTTCCCAAGCATTAACGGCTTACATACTGTATTTGCTCAAACGCCTACAGATATTGAAAATTGGAAGTTACAGGCTATTCAATCTGGACAAGCTTGGATTGGTCAAGACACAGCACAAATGTTCCAACCACAAGAATTACGACTACATCAACGTGATGGTGTGCATTTTGATAAAGGTTGTTATTTGGGGCAGGAAATTGTGGCGCGGCTTTGGTTTAAAGCAAAACCCAAACATTGGTTGCATTTGATTCAAGGACATGGCATCGCCCCTGCCCCTACAACGCAGCTAAGTAAAGATGTAGAAGTCGTTAATAGTACAAGCTTTGAAGATGGCTACTTTGCGCTTGTGGTGGCGAAACCCACAGCCTTAGCTGCACTAGATTTAACGGTTGTAGATTTACCAGAAAGCTTAAATGGTGATGTGGCTCGACCGCAGAACTAGGATGCATTTATATGCGATATTAATACAAAACATTCATTTAAATTCCGCATTCGGCTTTTAAGATAAGCGTATTAAGTTTTCTGCGCTATACAACGGAATACAGCGGAGCTGTGAAAAAGGGACATAAAGATGAAAAAATTGCTAATTGCGAGTTTAATTACTTTAGCTAGTCATAGTGTATTTGCAGTCGAAAAAACGGCAGCTGAAAAAAATAGTATTTTTGCGAAAGCAACTCAACTCTACGAAGCAAAGAACTATCCAGCTGCATGGCAAGAATTGCAACGTATTGCAGATACTGGCAACGCTCAAGCGATCTATAATTTAGGTACCATGACTCAGGAAGGCAAAGGTACAACCCAAGACAACACCAAAGCGATTAAATATTACCAAGATGCTTCAACTAAGGGCTATGGTCCGGCAACTTTAGTCTTGGCTCGCGCTTACCATCACGGTAATTTAGGTTTGGCTAAAAATTCACAGAAATATAAAGAATATTTAGATCGCGCTGCTCAACAAGGCTCAGAAGAAGCCATTGTTGAGTATGCAGATTTATTATTTAAACAAGGTAAACCCGAATACGATCAAGTTGCTATTAAAATACTGCGCCCCTTGATTCGCAAGGACTATCCGCCCGCGCAAAATCTAAAAGCAGTTTATGATCTTGGAATCGGGGTTAAAAACAAAAATCCAATTATGCAACAACAAGCCCTAGAAAGCCTCTATGATCTGGTAAAAAAAGGCTATGCACCGTCTATGATGATTTTGGGGAATATGTTAGCAAATGGTGGGATTGTCGATCAAAACTTAGAGGAAGCCAAAACGATTTTCTCACGACTGACCAAAGTCAATTATCCAAATGCAAAGGAATCTTTAATACAGGTTGAACAAGCTATTGCAGCAAAAAAATCCGCACCTCCTCAAGCACCTAAAAAATAAAGGCTGTTAGAAACCAAAGAAAAGTTAGAATTTGAAAATCCAAACAAATTCTAACTTACATACTTCAATTAGCCATTTTCAGATAGTTAGGATTGTAAGTAAAAAAACTGCCCTCATAAAGTATGTTGCTGCAACATTCTGAGCTCGCTATGCCTGAACTTCCTGAAGTTGAAACTACAAAAACAAGCTTAAACCCTCTATTAAATCAACGCGTTCAAGCTGTTCGCGTTTTTAATCCGAGTTTGCGTTGGGCTATTCCGAATGATCTTGAAAAATTAATTGGACAGCAGTTAACTCAACTCACTCGTCGCTCAAAATATATTTTGGCTCACTTTGAACAAGATCAAATGCTATGGCATTTAGGTATGTCAGGAAGTTTTCGCCTTTGTCAGCAAAGTGATGACATACGCAAA
>DAOMAH010000171.1:0-4543 GCA_035426725.1 Acinetobacter sp. | reverse complement strand
GCTACAGCAATGGTACGAATCCATTCCGTCACATCGAGTTTTTCAACATCAGCCAAAGGCGTACCTTCAATAGGTACAAGCATATTAATGGGAACAGATTCAGGATGCATCGGCATGGTCGCCAATTCATGTAATAAACCAATCCGATCCGATGCCTTTTCTCCTAAACCGACAATCCCACCACTACACACTTTCATACCTGCTTGACGTACGTGATCTAAAGTATCCAAGCGATCGTCGAAAGTTCGAGTGCTAATAATGTGCGAATAATATTCACGAGAAGTATCTAAGTTATGGTTGTAGTAATCTAAGCCAGCATCTTTCAAACGTTCTGCTTGAGATGAGTTTAGCATCCCCAAAGTCATGCATGTTTCTAAACCGAGCGCCTTAACTTCTTTGACCATTTCTAACACATAAGGCATATCGCGCTCATGTGGATTACGCCATGCTGCGCCCATACAAAACCGAGAAGAACCAGAGTCTTTGGCAGCTTGGGCTTCACGAATCACTGTTTCAACAGCAATGCGTTTTTCCGCTTCTAGCTTAGAATCATAATGCGCCGATTGTGAGCAATACTTACAATCTTCTGGGCATTTACCTGTTTTAATTGAAAGCAGCGTACTGACCTGAATGATATTGGCTGGAAAATGTTGACGATGCACAGATTGCGCATCAAATACCAAATCTAAAAAAGGTTGATCGTATAAAGTTTGGATTTCCTCACGAGTCCAGTCATTACGTAAGCTCATTTTCCCATCCATGATGATTGCATTCAATTATTTTGAACCATGATACTAAAATTTTGCCATAACCAAAGCTTAAAAAACTTCATTTTCTATTCAACGATAGCTATATGCTGCAATTGTTGTTGAATTGCCCAATCAATATGCACATTTACGACTTCATCATGCAATGCTTTGGCTTGTTGCAATTGTGCAACGATTTCGGGCGAGTATGGAGCATTTCCCAAACCAATTGCAATATTCCGTTTAAAGGATTGATAACCTGTGCGACGCAGCGAACTGCCTTCAGTATTTGCTAAAAATGTTTCTTCATTCCATTGCCAAATATCTAACAAGCGAATGTCATCTAAATTGTGTCTCGGGTTGAAGTCTGAAATCGATGCCTTTTTCGCGAAACTATTCCAAGGACAAATGAGTTGACAGTCATCACAGCCAAAAACACGATTGCCAATACCTTGACGCAATTCTTCAGGAATGATGCCTTTATATTCAATGGTTAAATAGGCAATGCATTTTCGTGCATCTAGCATGTAAGGTTCAACAATGGCCTGTGTTGGGCAGATATCAATACAAGCTGTGCAAGAGCCACAATGGGCAGTGGTTGGCGAATCAAAAGGAAGTTCTAAAGAGGTGAAAAGTTCACCTAAAACAAAAAAAGAACCTGATTTTTTATTGATGAGTAAGGTGTGTTTTCCTGTCCAGCCCATGCCCGCACTTTCAGCCAATGATTTTTCGAAAATAGGAGCAGAATCTGCAAATGGACGAGATTCAAAATCGCCGACTTTTTCCTTTATCCGTGATGCCAACGTTTTTAGGCGACCACGCATCACTTTATGATAGTCACGTCCACGAGCATAACGCGCAATAATCGCCGAGTTTGGTTCAAGAGGGATGTAGCGTGCTTTAGGCGAGCTAACTAAATAGTTCATTCGCACGCAAATAATGCTGTGAGTGTTCGGGATAAGTAGTTTTGGGTTGGCACGTTTATCTAAATTTTCTTCTAAATAATGCATATCGGCATGATAGCCAAGTTCTAAGTATCTTTTGAAATGAAGCATTTGATCTTGAGCATCAGGTTTAGCAATCACACAATCGGCAAAACCCAAATCCAAAGCCTGTACTTTTATCCATGCTTTTAATTCTTGAGCATCGAACTGTTGCAGCTCAATTTTTTGAGACTGTTTTTCAGAAGAAAGTGAGTCAACCATAAACAAAATAGAACAAAGAATTATTCAATAGGCAGTTTAGCACAAGCTTATTACTCAATCATCGCACAACTATTGTTTAACATTAGGAGTCGCATTTTAGCTTTAAACGTTAATTAACGTCTTCTGCTACTTGAACGGCTTCGTCCACGTGCCATACCACCTAAAGCATTTAGCACAGCCATTTTGCTCATACTTCCAGAAGCATGTGCATGGCAGATTGCAGCGGCTAGGGCATCGGCAGCATCGGCTTGTGGTTGAATACTTAATTTAAGTAGTTTCATCACCATCATTTGCACTTGTTCTTTTTCAGCTGCACCATAACCCACAACCGATTGTTTGATTTGGCGTGCGGTATATTCCGCCACTTGCAAGTCTGAATTTACAAGGGCAGCAATGGCCGCACCTCGGGCTTGTCCTAGTTTTAGAGCTGAATCTGGGTTTTGTGCCATAAATACTTGTTCTACAGCCGCTTCAGTAGGGCCATGGAATTTAACGATTCGTTCCACACCTGCAAAAATCCGTTTTAAGCGTTCAGGCATTTCCTGAGTTTCGGTACGAATTGTCCCCGCATCGACAAAACGTAAGGAATTACCATCTTTTTCGATAATTCCATAACCTGTTAGGCGAGAACCAGGGTCAATACCAATAATCAACGACATGCGACACTATAAAAATCAAAATGTGGAAGATATTGTTACATAACCGCTTTCGAGCTGCATACTCTATTTTAATATTTTGAATGGAAAGCAAGATTAATTCACTTCAATCACAATTTTCTTAAAGTGCCCTTAATTCAGAATAAAGCAAATCAAGCATATGATATTTAATGTTAAAAATATTTTCTGGCGGAGTGTATTCATTTTTTGCATATCAATATTGTTAGATATTGATTGCTTATGAAGGGAAGTTGTGTATAGTGATAAATAACTAGAAGAATAATACTATTGATTCAGCAAATCTTTAATTTCGTAGTTTAGCCAAACCTTTCGTTTTATCAGATTTAGTTTCAAAGTTTATTATTTCCAGTGAAGTGCTGCTAAGCATCATCAAGTATTTTTTTAAATAGGTTAATGTTATGTCTACTGTGACTGGTACAGTTAAATGGTTCAACGAAACTAAAGGTTTTGGTTTTATCCATGCAGATTCAGGGCAAGATGTTTTTGCTCATTTTAGCGAAATCCAAAGTAGTGGTTTCAAAGTTTTACATGAAGGTCAACGTGTGTCTTTCACAATTGCTGATGGCAAAAAAGGCCCTCAAGCAACTGGTATCACCGTTGTTCAGTAATACTTAGAACCATAAAAAAGCTCACTTTGGTGGGCTTTTTTTTATAGTTTTTCTTTGTAAGTGTCAGATATTTAATGTTATTAAAAATAATATAACTATTTTTTCTATAAGTTGTAGATTTTCGTAATAGTTTGCGTTAGATTCGTATGTAGCTTTTTGTTAACTTGAATCGTGAATGGGTAATTGAAGTTAACAAGTGTTATACATTCCAGGAGCGTAGAAACTATGGAAAATTTAGATCCGTATGTACAGAAATTTGAACATGAAGTTCATGTTCGCTGTAAGCGATCTTTCGGTAGCTTACTCATTACTTTTGTTGCTTTGCTTACATCGAGCTTAAAGCAAAAGTAAATCTTCCCAATTACATGTTGCAATATAGAAACATAGCAAATCGTTTTTTTTGCTATGTTTATTTTTTTGTAAGATGCTTTTTCTATGAAACACATTCTATTTTTTAGCGCCACACTCTCCTTATTGATGGGATGTTCTACTGCCTCTAATACAGGTGTTATGCCCCCTAAATCGGAAAGCATTGATCCAATCAATGCATCGAAATGTATTCCTGAACAAGCTGAAAAATTAGTCGGTCAATCTGAATTAAGCGATAGCCAAATTAAACAACTTACAAAATCCCAGTCTGTACGTCGTGTGCAGCCAAATCAGCCTGTGACGATGGATTATCGTGAAGACCGTATTACAGTAACGATAGATCCTCAATCGAAAAAGATTACACATGCATCTTGTGGTTGATGTTTAAATCGAGTCACGTCAGCTTTTACAGTCAATGAAACTGATTTGAGGGCTTTTTGACCTGTCTGATTCAATTATCCCTTGATAAATGCCAAGCAGTACCCATTAATTTATTTATAGTTTCCCTGTGTTTGATTACAGATGAAAATCAGTAGGGGCACATTTTTATTTTTGAGATAGATGATATTTTGACATGAAGCTACTTCTTATTGCGGTATTTGTTGCGATTGCTGAAATTTTGCTTTGGATTGGGGTAGGTGACCTTGTTGGAAGCATGTGGTACGTGTTCTTTTGGTTCTTGTTTGCATTTGTAATTGGCTTGAACATGCTGCGCAAAAGTACATCAGGAATTATGCCTCAATTACAACAAATGCAAATGACAGGTCAATTGGGAACAGACTCAGCGACAACGAAGAAACTTTCAATCGCCATGTCTGGTTTTCTGTTAATGCTTCCGGGTTTAATTTCGGATGTATTGGCTGTTTTAGTGTTAATTCCAGCCGTGCAAACTGCTTTCCGTAATATGTTGATGAAAACCATGGCGAAACGCCAACAAG
>DAOMAH010000170.1:0-4577 GCA_035426725.1 Acinetobacter sp. | reverse complement strand
GCTCATGTCTTGATGGTCTGATTGAAAAAATTGATGCAAGGCGATCCTTAGTTGCAGCAAGCCTTTGAACAAACGCCATCCATTGTGTTGAATTTGTTTATAGTGCGTGATGATTGGAAAATTTCCGATGCGGCTGCGCGAGGTCGTTAACCACGTTTCTTTTTTATTATCTTCACCCAACCAGCGACATGCCATAAAAGTGCGTACAGGAAACGTTTCTATCCCTAAATAAGTCGCCAGACTCAAAGTATTTCGCCACAAATGTGGATTCAACACCCGCAACGGCGCATCAATAATACCACCCTCAAAATCAAGGCTATGGCTATCCATCCCTCGACCTGCAAGTGCTTCAAAAATCGTTATTTTATGTCCTGCATCTTGGAGAATTCTAGCAGCGGCAAGACCTGCCATTCCACTGCCGATAATTGCGATTTCCAAAACCAAGTCCTATCAATGGAGGGATCTGTTAATTATGACTGATCATGGACTGAAAATCCGTATTAAAACGACCAAATTCGTGGCTTTAAAAGATGAAAATCATGTTGTTTATTTTTTGTTACATTTCAACAAGCTGTCTATTTTTAATACAACCATATGAAAATATTCGTATTATTTTAATGTATAGACAGAACATTCTATATTTTTTAATTTTAACCCTTGAATTCCACTATGCAAAGTAAAAAAGAAGGTCTATTCTAATTTCATAACAATGAGAACCGAGTCGCAAAATAGAATATAAAATAACAAGCGACCAAATATAAAAAATACTAATAGAGGACCTTATCACGAAAGCCCATGATTCAAATTGAGTCATGGGCTTTCATATATTTAACCAATATTAATCCATCACACCGAATTTACCGTGATTAAAGTCTTGAACCGCTTCCATAATTTCAGCTTTGCTGTTCATTACAAATGGCCCATAGCCTTCAATTGGTTCATTCAGCGGCTGTCCCGTTAGAATCAAGAATTTGCTGTCGTGCTGTGCTTGAACATTAAAATCGATGCCTTCACGACTTAACACCACCATGCTTGGCGCTGTTATGGTTTGGCTGTCATTCAAAATCACCTCACCTGAAAGCAACACAAACAAAGTGGTGTGACCTTCAGTCACATAAAAGCTATGGTTTTGACCCTCAACTACGGTGCCATCCCACACATTCACAGGACTAAATGTCGTTGCCGCACCGTCAACATCCTGATATTGCCCAGCAATCACGCGTAACTGACTACCTGCATCATCTAACTGAATGGTTTGAATTTGATCAGACACAATTGCTTGATAACCTGCTGCAGTCATTTTGGCATGGGCAGGTAAATTCACCCAAAGCTGTGCCATTTCAAATAAACCACCCTTTTCAGCAAATTCAGGCGAATGAAATTCTTGATGCAAAATTCCCGCACCTGCTGTCATCCACTGCACATCACCCGCTTGAATGGTTCCGCCGCCACCGCTGGAGTCTTTATGCGTGACTTCACCTTGATAGGCAATGGTTACGGTTTCAAAGCCACGGTGTGGATGAGAACCGACCCCATGTTGTACTGTCGTCGGATCAAACTGATATGGTGCAGCATAGTCCAATAACAAGAATGGGCTAATGGTTTGACCTAAGCGATCATAAGAAAATAGGTTATAGACTGGGAAACCGTCACCCACCCAGTGCATGTGTTTATTTTGATAGACGCCCATTATTTTTTTCATTTGAATACTCCTAAATATAGAAGGTCTTTTGACTTAGAATTATTCTACGATGTTTTATTTATAGCTTATAGTATGAGTTTAGCAACACATTATTCTATTTATAGAACGATTTTTATTAAATGAAACCTGCATTCTTTTATAAAGGCTCACGCCAATCTCAACTTTTCACCAAACAATAATCTCATAAAAATCAAACATATGTATATTTGCATATTTAGTAAATCCTCCCCCAACCCTCCTTTTTCAAAGGAGGGAGCGTTGCGAACACTATACAGCATAAAATTCGTGCAGAAGTCCCCCTTTAGTAAAGGTGGGTGAGGAGCGATTGTAGCTCCGCAAGGGGGATTTTATGAATTTAGACCAATTTAAAGTTAAGATCGGCGTTAAAGCCTCATGCTTTAAAACCTTCATTTTTATTTTAACAAAGACATAAAAAAAGACATAAAACCGAAGTCTTATGTCTTTTTGATGTTTCTTTTATAAATTTAGAACGGTAAATCGTCATCTAAATCGGCAGGTGCAGTCGCAGGTTGTGGCGCAGCTTTGGGCGTATTAAAGCCATTGCCCGCTTGAGGGTTACCTGCATAATTACCCTGATTATTGCTATTTTGTGCATAACCATTCGAATTATTGTTGTTATAACCCGTGTTTTGATAACCACCGCTTTGCGCGTTATTGTTATTAAAACGCGGTTGATTAAAATCGTTTCCGCCCTGATCGCTTTGCTGACGCGAATCGAGCATTTGCATCGAATCGCCACGAACTTCAGTGCTATAACGTTCTTGACCGTTTTGATCTGTCCATTGACGTGTACGCAATGAACCTTCGATATAGACTTTTGAACCTTTATGCAAATATTGTTGCGCAATTTCGCCTAAACGATTGTGCAATACAATACGATGCCATTCGGTTTGTTCTTTTCGTTCGCCCGAGGTTTTATCTGTCCACGACTCGCTGGTTGCAATCGAAAATTGCGTGAGCGACCCGCCATTCGGGAAGGTTTTTGTTTCAGGGTCTTTGCCCAAAGTACCGACTAAAATTACTTTATTAACACCACGCATTAGCTGTTCTCATCCTCACTTTTTCTGTGTTTTACTTTATAAGAGTTATGTTTAAATGGCTAGCTCTTTCCCTATTAAATGCGTCAAGTATTGTCGCCCAGCATCATCAATACACTGTTTATCGACCTTAATGTACGCCACTTGCTGTTCAGGCATCACCACAACTTCTTCAATACCACGAATTGCTAAAAGTTTTGAAGTCCATTCATCTGTTTCTACGACCTGTGGTAAAGGCAATACAAGGGAAGATAAATATCTCGGCTGTGCCAAGCCAAAACTCACCAGCAGCCACAGTATAGCAATCCCTGCTAACACACTCCAGCCAAGTGCAGTATTCTGTAACATCAAAAGCTGACCGCCTAAAGTGCCACCAAAAAAAGCACCAAGAAACTGCCCACTGGCATTCACACCCATTGCCGTTGCTTTCGATTGAATGGGCGCTGCCTTAGACAGCCAAGACGGCAACAAGGCTTCCATCACATTAAATGCAATAAAGAAAATGCCCAGTCCTGTCAGTAAGATATATTTTGATTCATAGCCAAAAATCAAAATCAATAAACCGCCAATAATTCCCGCGATTGCAGATAAAAAGATGCCGCGCATTTTGCGGTATTTTTCCGCAATGATAATGCTTGGAAATGCAAAAAATAAGCTGAGGATTAACAGCGGTAAATATACCCATCCATGCTGTGCTAAAGGAATTTTGGCATATTCAATTAACTGAGACGGCAGATAAATAAACATGGCGGTAAGCAATAAATGCAATGCAAATACCGACACGTGTAAGCGATTCAAGTCGCCCATTCGGATGACTTGCTTGAGTTGGGTCAGATAACCTTGTTGGAAATTTTTATGGTGTCGCGTGACTTTAGGCACCAGCAATAACATAAATATTGCAGCTAAGCCCATAATCGTGGTGACAAAGAATAAGCCTGAAATGCCAACCACACTGGTCAACCACGGCCCCAAACTAAATGCCACCACAAAAGATAAGCCGATGCTCATGCCCATGGTTGCCATGGCTTTGGTGCGTTGTTCTTCACGGGTCACATCGGCAAGTAATGCCATTACCACAGCAGAAACTGCGCCGGCACCTGCAATCGCACGTCCGATGATTACGCCATAAATGGTGTCAGATAAACCTGCAATTGCACCACCCAATGCAAAAAGCAATAACCCTAAAACCACCAATGGCTTACGGCTAAAACGGTCTGCCAATAAACTAAATGGAATTTGTAAAATTGCTTGGGTTAAACCATACACACCCACCGCTAAACCAATCAGTGCAGGCGTGGCATGTTGATAGGATTGTCCTGCCACTGAAAAGACAGGAATAATCATGAACAAGCCCAACATGCGCAAGGCAAAAATACTACTTAAGGCAAAAGTTGAACGGCGTTCTAAAGCATTCATCATATCAACACACTAACTGGCTCAGCGAATTATAAGCCATCACTGACCAAGAAAATCAGCAGATCTAAAATTTGGGAGAAAAAATAAAAGAGCGAATTTCGCTCCTTTATTTAAACTAACAGCCGAAGCTGAAAACAAGCTTAAGATCTGCTGTGTTCATGCTTACTATATTGAATCGATGCAAGTACCGCCCATACGATAAAGGCAACTCCGATCAAACCTGTTACCATTTCAGGCACATGTAAACCTGTACCACTGGCAATCATAATAAACGCCAATGCGCCAATGGCATAATGCGCACCATGTTCCAAGAAGATATACGCATCTAAAGTGCCTTTTTCAACCAAGTAGATGGTCATAGAACGGACGAAAATCGCACCAATCGCTAAACCGAGCATGAT
>DAOMAH010000169.1:0-4586 GCA_035426725.1 Acinetobacter sp. | reverse complement strand
CTGATAGACATTACTTTCGATGAGTTTGGCAGGCTCAAACTCATTAAATTGACCATTTGGTCAAAATGTGTAGGTATTTGAAAAACCGTTATTTGTTCGGTCAATGCATATAGACAGAAATAATAATGACTGTCATAGAGAACAAAAAAGGGTAGGATTCAATCATTCGGAGGTTGAAACTTCCTGTAATCCCAACATTTTATGACACTTTTCATGAACGTAAGAGCATAAAAACAAACGTGACTTGATCAGTGTTCATGATTCATATTTAGGTGTTTTATGACAGAATCTCGTGAGAACTGGACATCACGATCTGGTTTTATTATTGCAGCGGTGGGTTCAGCTGTCGGTTTAGGTAATATTTGGCGGTTTCCTTATGTTGCTTATGAAAATGGTGGTGGGGCATTCCTTATTCCCTATTTACTGGCATTGATTACTGCTGGTTTGCCGCTTTTATTTTTAGATTATGCAACAGGACATCGCAGTACAGGTTCTCCACCAAAAGCCTATCGCGCTTTATTTAAAGGTGGTGAAACGCTGGGCTGGTGGCAGGTCTGTGTCTGTATCATCATTGGTTTATATTACGCCAGCGTACTCACGTGGGCAGCAAGTTATATCTATTTCTCGATTGGGCAGGCGTGGGGCAGCGATCCTGAAAGTTTCTTCTTTAATACCTATCTACAAACCTCAAAAGCGACAGGCTTCGATTTACAGTTTGTCAGTCATTTGTTCTGGCCAATTGTGGGTATTTGGGCGCTGACCTTGGTTATTTTGTATGGTGGGGTGAAAAAAGGCGTGGAATTATCTAATAAGATTTTCATGCCGTTATTATTCGTTTTATTCACTGTACTTGTGATTCAATCCTTACGTTTACCGGGTGCGGTACAAGGTTTAAATGCCTTTTTCACTCCAAACTGGTCAGCGATGATGGACTATAAAGTGTGGTTAGCCGCTTATGGTCATACCTTCTTCTCGTTATCTGTTGGTTTCGGGATCATGGTGACTTATTCTTCTTACTTAAAGCCAAAAACAAATTTAACCGGTTCGGGCTTGATTGTCGGTTTTGCCAATGCATCCACTGAAATTTTGGCAGGGATTGGTATTTTTGCGGCACTCGGCTTTATGGCGCATGCCGCAGGTAAAGAAGTCCAAGACGTGGTGAGCGGCGGAATTGGCTTGGCATTTATTGCCTTCCCGAAAATCATTTCGAGTTTAGGCGCGGGCGCAGATTTATTTGGCTTACTGTTCTTCTCGTCATTGTTTGTGGCGGGTATTTCTTCGATGGTCAGTATCTTGGAAGTGCCGATTGCGGCGATGCAAGATAAGCTGAAATGGAGTCGCAAAAAAGCCGTTACGATTATCGGTGGCGGAAGCGCGCTGGTTTCGGTGATTTTATTCTCAAGTGTCAATGCGATTAAACTGGTCGATATTGTTGATCATTTCATCAATAACATCGGAATCATCGGTGGTGCGTTATTGTCAATTATCAGTGTGGCTTGGTTTAAACGTGCTCCGTTGCGAGAACTGCGTGATCATGTTAATCGTATTTCGACCATTCAATTGGGCAAAGGGTGGGATTTCACCTTAACCGTGATCACCTCATTGATCTTGTTAACCACCTTGAGCATGACTATTTTTAGCTTAGTGAAAAATGGTTACGAAAGTTATAGCATGAGCTTACAAGGCATTTTTGGATGGGGCAGCGTGATGTTTTGTGCTGTCGTTGCAATCGTGCTTAGCAAAATGAAAGATCGCTAGGAGAGCCAATATGAATACTTCAGCAATCGTGATGATGATCATTTCCATGCTGTTTTTATGGGGAGGATTGGCGTTGTCTATTCTGCATTTAAGCAAAAATCCAGAAGAACTGGATGAGGTTCTGGAAGAAGTTAAAGATCAGCATACGCTTTAGAGAAATAAAAAAACAGCCCAATTGATTGGGCTGTTTTTTCATGGAGAGTACGAAAAATTATCTGTAGTGCTGCGCGTCGAATCAGTCTTTTATAAGGGGATTGGGATGATGCAACAGAATGCGGTGGTAATTGGTCGGTTTGGGTCAGAAGCCAAAATTTTTGCTGCATCATGGCAACTGGAAAATTGTTGATAGATGTCGGGTATGCCTGAAATTAAACCCTGATTTTGGATAATGCTTTTGACTGCACCTGAACAGGTTGAACCGCCATGCAGTTGACCTGCGGCACATTTAAAGCCTTTGATCGGCGATAAATAATGTTGATAGCTTTCAATTGTTTTGATCGCAAGTGTATTGGTTATTTGAGTTAGAATTGGCATTTTTAAGTCCTGGTTATAATTTGATCTGAACCATTTAAAGTAACCGATTAGTTCGAAACTTTTAGTTAAAGCTTGTTCATGTTTGATAGTGAAAATGCAGCAAAAAAAGCAGAAATCTAACCAGCTAAAAATATAGAATTGGTCTGAATAAAAAAGCAGGCTTCAACGCCTGCTTTCTATTAAGCTAATTTTTGAATCTGACAATAATAAAACCCATCGCCATGATCAGGTGTTGGGAAAAGCTGACGACCGTGGATTTGCTCAATCCCCCAATCTGCTTCAATTTTGATTTCTTTGGCATCTGCATGTTGTGTGAAGAACGTGACCATTTGCTGTTCATTTTCAGCTTTTAAAATAGAACAGGTGATATACAGCAAGGTGCCGCCTACTTTCAGTTGTTTCCACATTTGTTCCAAAATCCGTTGTTGCAACTCAACGGTTTGTTGGATGTCGGTCGAATGACGAAGTAAGCGAATATCTGGATGACGACGCATCACCCCAATTGCTGAACAAGGGGCATCTAACACGATGCAATCTACAGGTTCAGGTGCTTCCCACTTGGTAGCATCCGCGGTCAAAATTTCAACTTGAGTATGTTGATTGAGTTCGAGGCGTTCTAAGTTTTCCGCCACGCGAACTAAACGTTTTGCATCATGATCCAGCGCAATCAGTTTCTTTGGGGTAAATTTTTCGAGGATGTGCGCGGTTTTACCGCCCGGTGCGGCACAGGCATCGACCACCAATTTATCATCTAAGTTGGGTAAAAGCATCGTGCATAATTGGGCATGTTCATCTTGAACTGAGAAACCGCCTTCTTCGAAACCCGGTAAATGGGTAATATTGCCCGTTTGTTCTAAAACAATACCCACATTTGAAAGCGTGCAAGCATGAGCATCAATCTGTTCTTCATCCAAAATCTCTAAATATTCGTCACGACTGATTTGACGCTCATTGACGCGGAGTGTCAGCGGGGCGACTTGTTTTAAATTTTGACAGATTTCATCAACTTGATCAGCCCAATCCTTTTTAAGCCGCTTGAATAACCAACTCGGTAAACCATGCGTATTATTCAAAGCGGTTTCAAATTCAGATGTTTCACGTGAAACACGACGAAGGATGGCATTGACCACACCACTCATCGGTTCAAAACCGAGTTGCTTAGCCGCATCTACAGTTTCTGAAATTGCAGCATGTGCAGGAATACGGGTACATAAAATTTGATATAAACCCAAATATAAACAACTTTCTAGCGCTTCATTATCTAAGGGTTTAGTGAGCAATGGCAAGGTAATGGCTTTTAAAGAATGCCACTGACGTAAACAGCCTAAAGTCAGTTCATGATATAAACCACGGTCACGTTCAGAAACAATATTGAGGTGCTGATTCAAAACGGAAGTCAAAGATTGTCCATTTTGAACAGCGACAAGTGTTTTGACCACTTGTGCACGCAAATTCAAATGTTTTGCAGAAGATTGAATTTGGCTCATGCGAATATATTTCCTACTGAAAGTTTATGACTTTGTATAATTTGTACTGGATTGAGTGCTTTGCCGCCTGCCCATTGCAGGTTGGTTAAACACACCGCAGTGTTGTCAGCACACGCCACATGAACACCGTATTTATCCATGGCAAGGATTTCGCCGACTTGCGCATCTATTTTGCTGTGTTCAGAGATTTTAGAACCCCAAACGCGTAAGGCATTGTTTTCATCCAATTGAATAAACGCCACAGGCCAAGGATTGAAGGCACGGATATTACGGTCGATTTGCGTTGCATTTAAACTCCAATCGATTTTTGCTTCGGCCTTCACTAATTTGTGTGCGTAGATGGTCTGCGTTTCATCTTGCACTTCACGGTTTGTAAGGAAATTCTGTAGGCTTTGTTCTGATTCAAGTACAGCACAAATCGCTTCTGCCCCTTGTGCGGCTAGTTTGTCGTGCAATGTTGCTGATGTATCTTCATCTGTAATCGGGCAGGTGGTTTTATACATCATATCGCCAGTATCCAAACCTGCTGCCATTTGCATGATGGTGATGCCTGTTTCGGTATCGCCTGTGGCAATCGCGCGTTGAATGGGCGCAGCCCCACGCCAGCGCGGCAGCAGTGAACCATGAATATTCAGGCAACCGTACTTGGGCATTTCTAAAACAGTTTGCGGTAAGATCAAACCATAAGCAGCTACGACCATCACATCGGCACCGAGTGCAGCGAGTTCTTGCTGAGCCGCCAAGCCTTCTTCCGTTGAGGCTTTAAAATGCAAAGGTTGAGAAACTGGCAAGCCGTGTTCAAGTGCG
>DAOMAH010000168.1:0-4592 GCA_035426725.1 Acinetobacter sp. | reverse complement strand
ATAGGCAAGCTGGTATTCTGTGCTGCTGGCATCATCCCAGTCGATTTTTATTTTTGATTTAACTGCTGTAGTTGCCATGTCAGCAACTGAACTCGGTGCAGCCATTGGCGTGAATTTGGCATTTTTGAACTTAGCGAGTGGCGTGGTTTCATCATCATTGCAACCTGTTAAAACGGCTGCTGTACTCATTGCCCCAAGTGGTAGAAATGGAACACCTGCGAACCATTTTAAAATATCACGGCGACTTGGCTGATTAGTATTGGCTGTCATAAGAAATCCGTATGTTTAATTAGAGATAGAGAAATACAGATTGATTCTATGAAGCATCGATGACATTTTTCTGACACTTTTAAGGCAGTTTTAAGACAATTTGAATTTTGTAAGATTTTGAAAAATATAATGATACGTCAAAGCCCCTAAATGATTATTCAGGAGCCGATGTGGGCAAGATTAGTTCGTGGAAGCGGCTTTGCGTTTTTCTAAAATTTTCCCAAGTAGTAAACCTAGCTCAAACAACATCCACATGGGAACTGCCAACATAATCATCGACAAGGCATCGGGAGGAGTAACAAACATCGCCACGAAAAAGCACCCAACCACAATGAAACGTCGTTTCTCAACTAAGGTTTGCGTACTGACCACGCCAATCAAGATTAAAACCAGCGTGATAATTGGAATTTCAAAGGTAAAACCAAACACTAAAAATAGTTTTAAACAGAAGCCCAAATAACTGTTGATGTCGGTCATTGGTGCAACGCTTTCAGGTGATGCACTGATAAAGAAATGCAAGATCGCAGGCAAGGTTATGAAATAGGCAAACGCCACACCCAAGTAAAACAACACAATACTGCCGAACAGCAAAGGAATAGCTAAGTGACGTTCTTTTTCATATAGCGCAGGTTTAATAAATGACCAAATTTGATAAATGATATAAGGAATCGCCAGCATAAACGCCACAAATAAATTGAGCTTAAACGGTGCCATAAAGGTCGCCGTCACATCAGTGGCAATCATGGTTGAATTTAAGGGCAATTGTTGTCTTAATGGCTCAGATAACCATTGATACGTTTGGTTTTTAAACGGTAACAGACAGAAAAAAAGAAAGATGGTGACGCTCACGATTTTAAATAAATAGCGACGTAACACGACCAAATGCTGCATCACAGGCATTTGGTCAAGACTTTCTTCAGTTTGAACTGAGGTCGATGGCAATTGGCTCATACAGCAATCTTTAATTCTGAGTTAGACGTTGAAGTCGAACTGGTCGGGTCGTTGTCAGGAGATAATAAGATCTGATACGGCGAACGAAACGGCACAGTCAGCGGTGTGGTGCAGGGCTGATAAGTGCTGGTGCTTTTAGTTTCAGTGTTCGAGGTTTGAGCCGCAGCTTCGGGTTCTTTTGGTGTTTTTTTGAGTTCATCGAGCTGCATTTGCATTCTGCGTTCTAGCTCGGTGATTTTCTCAATTTCTTTTTGCATTTCTTCCCGAAACTCAGAAAGCTTTAGTTCACGATCAATTTCATTCTGAATATTGTGAATAAACTTTTTGACCTTGCCATACCATTTCGCAACAAAGCGCGCCGCTTCAGGTAATTTATCAGGGCCAAGAACCAGCAATGCGATTACCGCAAAGCAAAAGATCTCGGTCATTCCCAAATTCAGCATAATGACGCTCGCTTAGCTTTTAACCGAACTTTCAGTGGTTTTGACTTCAGCATCAATGGTACGAGGTTCATTCAGCGAGGCAGCCGCTTCCTCTTCTTTCATTGATTTTTTGAAGTCTTTTACAGCACCGCCGACATCTTTACCTAAGTTTTTGAGTTTCGATGTACCGAACAGTAAAATCACGACAATTGCAAAAATTAGTACGTGCCAAATAGATAATCCAGCCATTTTCTTATTCCTCTCAAATATTGCCTATCTATCTCAACAGTTCGGCATGACAAAGAGGTGACATTTATATTGCAGTTTTAAGACAGCTTGAAAATACTAGAGAAAAGAATGGTAAGTTAAAAAAAATGCCCAATGTTTAAATTGAGCATCTTCAATGAAATATTGGACTTAAACCAAACTGGCTTTAAAAAGTTGCATGGCTTGACCACGATGGCTGATTTTACTTTTTTCAGTTTTACTCAGTTCGGCACTGGATAGATTGAGTTTAGATAACCAAAATAGGGGATCATAACCAAAACCATTTTCACCACGAGCAGCTTCTAATATTTCACCTGTCCAAATGCCTTGGAAAATTTGGGGTAATGGGTCTTTGGCATGTGTCACCAATGCAAGGACACAAACAAACATGCCTTCTATCGCTTCGCCTTGTTTACGCAAAGGCACAAGATCAGCCAATAATTTTTGGTTGTTGGCTGCATCATTACCATGTTCGCCTGCATAACGCGCCGAGTAAATTCCAGGCGCACCGCCTAATATCGGCACACAAAGTCCTGAGTCATCGGCAAGGGCAGGTTTGCCTGAAAGTTTAGATGCATGACGAGCTTTGATAATGGCATTTTCGACAAAGCTCAAACCATCTTCAATCGCATCTTCAATATCAAGTTTGCCTTGCGGAATAATTTCGACAGGCAGATTGAGCTGCTGAAACAGATGTTCAAATTCGGCAACTTTGCCTTTGTTATTGCTGGCAAGGACAAGGCTGCCTTGGTTGAGCCATGATTGAGTAGACATATCAGTTTTAAACGAGCTTAGATTGAGTGGAATTTTAGAGAGTTTTTATAGTTTCGAGTAGAGAATTTCTGTTTATTTTAAATCAACGTCTTAATAGTTTAGGTATTAATTTCAAAAAGCATAGGGAGATGGTCACTATAGGTTAGCCATTCATCTTTATCGAATATAGTAACGGATGAATACTGTTGAGAAAATAAACTACGATGGCAAAATAAATAATCAATATGATAGTTTTTTTGGTGATTCCGATTCATAAAAAATGTTGCAGCCGTTTCTGTCCCTTGTTCCTCATTGCATAACTCATGATAAAGACTATCAATCTCGATTGTTTTTAACTCATTGACCACATCACTATGATTCCACCAACGATCCCAAACATCCCATCTCGCATTACTATTGAAATCTCCGCAAAGTATAATGGGCTGTGTTTGAATGCGCTCTTTATGTAATTGTAAGTATTTCCAAAGCTGTCCAATATATTGAAATGTCGGGGAATTGGCGTGTTTCGTCCATACAGCCAAGAGTTGGAAGTGATTATTGATGTTTAAAGGTAAGAATAATTCTAATCCAGCATCATCCCATTCCAATTGAGTAATTTGTATATCGGGTTGGGCGAACACAGCTAAACCTTTGTTTTTATTCTGTCCCTTCCAAATCATATTAGGTAGCCATTTTTCATAGATGACTTTAGATTGAATGGTATTTTCACATTCTTGGATAATGTAAATGTCAGCTTCAATTTGTTTGATGGCATCTATTTTTGTTCTTAATGCCCCATTACAGTTCCATGTTACTATTTTCAAATGTCCAACCTCTTTCTAATTCTAATAAAAAACCGACTCTTACAAGTCGGTTTTCGATCTTTAAAATTCAACTTACTGCGCTTGAATCCATTTATCCGCACGGTCGCGAGCAGCACGAATCTGATCTTGTGTTAAGTTCGCAGCTAACGCGGTTTTCTTACCTTCAGAAAGACTGATCACTTTAGTGTCGAGCATGCCATCGCGGGTTGAAAGCTCGTACCATTGGTACGCACCGACAAAGTTTTTCTTTTGCTCTTCCATCATTGCAAGATTAAAACTTGCACGATTATCACCATTACTTGCAGCTTTTTCGAAATATTTACGCGCTAAAGTTTCATCTTTATGCGTACCAATACCATCGGCATACATACGACCCACATTCAGCTGAGCAGAAGACAAGCCCTGATCTGCGGCTGCTTTAAACAACGAAAAAGCCTGCTTCTCATCTTTGGCAACGTCTTTACCATATTGATAACGCGAAGCGAGATAAAATTGTGCGCCCGCTTGCCCAGCTTTGGCAGCATTCTGTAACTCACTGATATTCATTACAGAATAACGTGCCGCCTGCGAAGCAACAGACTGTGGTTGCGCCACATAGTCTGCATGTGCAGATATATTCATCACACCTAGTAAAAACGTGCTGATTAATGTTTTTTTCATAGTGCGCTCACTCGATAAATTGCGACTTCACCAAATAGATTCGGCATGTACTTGCTCAGTACACTACCTTGTTGATCACCATTTACGGCAAGTCGGTTAATAATTTTAATCCGATTCTCAGCGCATAGCGCCTCAAAGTCTCGGAAAGTACATAAATGAATATTTGGGGTGTTATACCACATATACGGTAAAGCGTCCGAAACAGGCATTTTCCCTTTCAATGCAAGGAAATAACGCGTTTTCCAGTGGGCAAAATTTGGGAAGGTAATAATCGCTTCTTTCCCTACACGTACCATATCGCGTAATAACACATCAGGTGCATCAACCGCTTGCAACGCTTGTGCCATCACCACGGAGTCAAAGGACTGGTCGGCAAAGCGGCTTAAACCTAAGTTTAAGTCCTGCTGAATAATATTTAACCCCCGACTAATGGCAATTGCAATCT
>DAOMAH010000167.1:0-4618 GCA_035426725.1 Acinetobacter sp. | reverse complement strand
TTCAAAAGTTTCACGCATTAATTTGGCATTACTTGGTTTTTCAGTGGCGTACTTCACGCCTGCTTGTGCAGCCACAAATACTGTTTCACCGATACGTGCCACAGAACGCAATCCATCAAATAAAATATTTCTTTTCATAATCTTTTCAATGCTTCATGAGTGGCAGTAGTTTAGCAAATTTTGCTGCATTTACCGATTAAGTTGCCCGACAAATTGGGCAATTGACATCTTTTTCAAAGTTTAGAATGCGTTGCGTAAGATTTAAACCATTCCAAACTAGCAGTTTTTGCTTAAGTGGTGTTAAACCCAAACCTAAAAACAACAAAGTGTGATGCGCTTGTAATGACGCCATAATGACAGGAGTTGTAGCAAGTACACCTGATTCAGCACAGCGCAAGCCTTCATTCGACTGTTGTTCTTTCGGAAATAAACACTCGTAGCAAGCGGAATCAGACTCCACCATAAACAACTGTCCTTCAAAAGCAATCGCTGATGCGCTAATGAGAGGCACTTGATATTTTTTACATACTGCATTGACTAGATAGCGGGTACTAAAATTATCGCAACCATCTAATACCACATCTTGATGTTGCACCAACTCATCGGCATTGTTTTCATCAAAACGTACATTTTGATAAATCACTTGGATATGTGGATTGATCGCTCGTAAATGTTTCGCTAAGACTTCTGCTTTATATTGCCCTACATCATTTGGGCAAAATGCAATTTGTCTTTGTAAGTTGCTGACTTCAATCGTATCTGCATCGACAATAGTAATCTTTCCTACCCCTGCCCGTGCCAACAGTTCTGCACTTGTACAGCCAATGCCACCTGCGCCGATGATCAGCACATTTGCCAGTTTTAAACGTTCCTGCGCTTCAATATCCCAACCATCTAACAAAATTTGACGGCTGTAGAGATGCATTTCAGCATCTGTCAGCTCAAATTCATGTAGCGAAATTTCGGACATTCGGCAATTCTCACTGACGTTTAAGATTAAATCTTAGTTAGAACAACATTGAAGAAAAATTACTTCGCTGCCATACGAATTGAGCCATCTAAACGAATTATTTCACCATTAAGATAAGAGTTTTCAGCAATATGCGCCACTAAACGCGCAAATTCTTCTGGACGACCTAAACGTGATGGATACGGTACCATTTGCCCTAAAGAATCTTGCACATTTTGTGGCAAGCCTTTTAGCATCGGCGTTTCCATAATACCTGGAGCAATCACCATAATACGAATACCATAACGTGCCAATTCACGCGCAATTGGTAAAGTCATTGCCACAACCGCACCTTTAGATGCAGAATACGCCGCCTGACCAATTTGCCCATCAAAGGCAGCAACCGAAGCGGTATTGATGATGATTCCACGGTCTTCATCGCCTACTTCCACTGTATTTTTACTCATGGCATCTGCTGCTAAGCGCAACATATTAAAAGAGCCTGTGATATTGATTTGTAGCGCTTTAGAGAACATTTCTAAATCATGCACACCGTCTTTACCCAGCACTTTCGCCGATGGAGCAACACCTGCACAGTTGACTAAACCATGTAAACTTCCGTGCTTAGTAACTACATCTTGAAAGAATTGTTCTGCTGCCGTTGCATGGGTAACATCCAACTGAACAAAGTCTGCCTGTGCGCCCAACTCCTGTACCTGCCGCTCTCCCGCTTCAACATTCATATCGACTAAAGTAACTGACGCGCCCTTTTCTATTAAATATTTTGCTGTCGCCGCGCCCAAACCAGAACCACCACCTGTAATTACAAAATGTTTACCTTGGATTTTCATTTGAATTTCCTGATCAATTTAAATAGAAAAATATATGCATGAGGTTAAAGCGATATTTTTCACAAAACAATTCCAGAAAGTCGCAAAGTGAATGCTATTTTTGACTATAGATCCGATTAATTCCGTTGTATTGATTTTTAGTTAAGTAAAAAATATATCAATAAGCTTATTAACCAATTGATTTTATTTCTGAATTTTAAACATGCAGTTTTTTAAACGGGGAATGTAAATCATCCTAATATTGCCCCAAACTTACCCGATCATTGCCGCCATAATCCTGAATAGTTTGGATTTGGCTAAAGCCCTGCTGATTAAAGATTTCACGTACTTTTTGCCCTTGATCATAGCCGTGTTCTAACACAATCCAGCCATTCGATTTTAACCACGTTTTCCCTTCAACAATAATCGTTTCAATATCCGCTAAACCTTGATGATCTGCGATTAAGGCTCGCTCAGGTTCAGATTTGAGCTTTTGCATATGAACATCTTCAGGGTCAATATAGGGTGGATTGGACACGATTAAATCAAATTTTTGCGGATTTAAAGCCTCAAACCAAGTTCCACACGCAAACTGAACATCCACTAGACCATGACGAATGGCATTTTCTTTCGCCACTTCTAAGGTCGGTGGATAAATATCGGTTGCAGTCACTTGCCACTGCGGACGTTCACTGGCTAAAGCTAAGGCAATTGCGCCTGTTCCTGTGCCTAAATCGACAATATTGGCATTTGCAGCAAGAGGTAATTTTAAAACAGTTTCTACGAGTATTTCAGTATCTGGACGTGGCACTAAAGTATCAGGCGTGACTTTTAAATCTAGCGTCCAAAACGGTTGTGAACCGATCACATACGCCAATGGCTCTCCTTGCTCTATACGTGCAAGCCCTGCTAAATACGCCTGTTCTTGTATGTCAGTTAAGTCTTGCTCAAGCCTGAATTTTAATACTACGCCATCAACTCCAAGGATATGCTCCAATAGCCACGTCGATTCTTGGCGTTCGTAGCTATCAGGTTGACCACATAAATTCAGTGCTTGAGCAATATTCAAATCAACATTTCCTTTCAGAAATCACTCTTGAGGAGCAGCGCTCCGCAAGTCCCTTTAAAAAGGGAGAAATTTCCCTCTTTTCCAAAGAGGGCTAGGGAAATTTTATAATTCATTAGCCGCCATTTTCCTGCGCTAACATCGCCAACTGATCGGCTTGATACTCACGGTGCAAACTGTCGAGTAACTCGTTTAAATCACCTTCCATAATCGCATCCAACTTATACAAAGTCAGGTTAATACGATGATCGGTCATACGACCTTGTGAATAGTTATAGGTGCGGATACGCTCTGAACGATCACCCGAACCGACTAAATCACGACGCATTTCAGAGGTTGCATCTTGCTGTGCTTGGCGTTTTGAATTTTCCAAACGAGACACCAATAACGCCATCGCTTTGGCTTTATTTTTATGTTGTGAACGCTCTTCTTGACACTCGACCACCACACCCGATGGAATATGGGTAATCCGCACCGCTGAGTCAGTTTTGTTAATGTGCTGACCACCCGCACCCGATGCACGATAAGTATCAATGCGTAAATCTGAGGCATTAATTTCAACGGTAGTATCAACATCGACTTCAGGCAGAATCGCAACCGTACACGCTGAAGTATGCACGCGCCCTTGTGATTCTGTTGCAGGTACGCGCTGTACACGATGCGCACCACTTTCAAATTTCAAGCGACCATATACGCCTTCACCATCGACACGGCAAATGATTTCTTTATAACCGCCATGCTCACCTTCATTTTCTGAAAGCACTTCAATCCGCCAGCCTTTGGTTTCAGCGTATTTACTGTACATACGAAATAAATCACCAGAAAAAATTGCGGCTTCATCACCGCCTGTGCCTGCGCGAACTTCTAAATACGCTGCATTGGCATCATTGGGATCTTTCGGAATCATCAATACGTTTAGCTGTTGTTCTAAATCAACCAAAATCGCCTTATTGGCTTTAATTTCTTCTTCTGCCATTTCTTTGAAATCGGGGTCAGATTTCATTGATTCAGCAGTTTCAATATCTTCTTCTGCTTGGCGATATTGTTTCCAAACATCGGTAATTTCAGTTAAATCACTGTGTTCTCGTGAAAGTTTACGAAACCGTTTGTTGTCTGAAATGACTTCAACATCGGCAAGTAAGGCGGTCAGCTCTTCATGGCGATCACAAAGTTGATCGAGTCTTAAACGCAGTGATGCTTTCATGGGTAGAATATCTCAAACTTTAAAACTCCGTACTGGCAAATGATGCAGCGGAGTGAAATCCTAAAAATTGCGCATAGTTTACAGAGTCTATGCTTTAAATGACATAGAGAAAGGTATTCAATTGGCTTCGTAACACGAGTTCATCAGCGGTTATTTGGTTTTTAATTGGATGGATGATTGTCTGATTTATTTCTGTTATATATAAAGACTCAAGGACAAATTAAAAGATAAAACAATTGGATAATGCGATGAATAATTTTATCAATCGTCCGACTTCGGCATTTATTGCCGCGAGTTGGGTTGCTTTACTGGCAGGTGCTTTGGGTTTTTTGATTGGGCTATGGAATGCCGCAATGCCGCTGCATGAAAAAGGTTTTTATTTTGTGGTCTTGGTATACGGGCTGTTTTCTGCTGCTTCTTTGCAAAAAACTGTGCGAGACCAACTGGAGGAAATTCCAGTCACGGCGATTTATTATGGTTTGTGTTGGGCGTCAATGGCGTTATGTATTGTACTGTTGCTGATTAGTTTGTGGAATGCAGACATGGCGATGAGTGAAAAAGGCTTTTAT
>DAOMAH010000166.1:0-4635 GCA_035426725.1 Acinetobacter sp. | reverse complement strand
GCAATGTCCTAAAATATTTCACTTTTCACTATAGTTTGCACAATAAGCAACAGTTAGGACTTGAAGGATCAATACAATAATGTTTCAGGAAATGATTGCAGATTTTCAGCAAAATTTCTGGTTATATATTTCTATTCCATTCATGAGTGGATTAATCGGCTATGTAACCAAAATCATTGCGATTCAAATGATGTTCGCACCACTTGAATTTAAGGGATTACGGTTGTTTGGTCTTCCTTTAGGTTGGCAAGGGATTGTGCCGCGTAAAGCCGAAAAAATGGCGACTATCGCTGTAGAATTAATGACTTCAAAGTTAATTAAACCAGAAGAAATTTTTGCACGGCTTGACCCCAAACGCATCGCTAAGGAAATTGAAAAACCCCTCATGAGTGCTGCGGAAGACATTACCCGCGAAGTGGCGCAGCAGTATCAACCAGGTTTATGGGAAGGCATGCCCGAATTCGCCCGACAGCGTTTAATTAAACGTGTTCAAGCGAAAGCGCCTGAAATTGTTGAACATATCATGAGTGAAGTGCAGCAAAACGTCATCAAATATTTTGATATTAAGCACATGGTGGTCAGCAACCTCCTCAAAGATAAACGCCTGCTGAACGAAATTTTCAAAAAAGTCGGTAAACAAGAATTTAAGTTTTTTAGTAATGTCGGCTTTGTTTTCGGCTTCGGTATCGGTGTAATTCAAATGCTGTGCTGGATCGTGACGCAAGGAAAATATCCGTGGATGCTGCCTGTATTTGGTGGCTTTGTCGGATTTTTCAGTGACTGGATGGCTTTACAGATGATGTTTAGACCGTTGTATCCTAAAAAAATCCTGGGTTATACATGGCAAGGTCTGTTCATTAAACGCCAAAAAGAAGTTGCGGCAGATTATGCCGCGCTGATCTCGAAACAATTACTCACTTCTCGCAACATGATGGAAGAGTTATTCACGGGAACTAACGCCGACAAAGTAATCGAATTGGTCAGCCGTCACGTAAAACAAGAAATTGATTTACAAGCAGGCATTGTACGTCCATTAGTGGTCTATGCAATTGGCGGTGAAAAATATCAAAGCTTAAAAGCTGAAGTGGCAGAGCGTATTTTAAAGCAGTTGCCAGAAACGATGCGTTATGTTGAATCTTACGCAGAAGATGCGATGGATGTTCGCAAAACGCTGGTAGAAAGAATGCAACGTTTAAGCCCAGAAGAATTTGAAGGCATGCTCCGTCCTGCTTTTAAAGAAGATGAATGGTCGTTGATTTTAGTCGGTGCTGCATTAGGCTTCCTTGTTGGGGAACTACAAATTCATTTTATGCTCTAAGCACAATTGCAATATATAAAAAGCACGCTCATTGGCGTGCTTTTTATTAAATCTTATTTTTCAATTGTTTGATCTATACTTATATCATTGACCTGCGCCTCAATTACACACCATTCTATACTTGCAACAGTACGATGATCGCGTCGCAGCGCTGATTGCTTTAATATGAGTATTCGTTACCAATTTATTTATTTTTTCTGCTGACATTCAAGGGTGGCGCTGCTAGGATTTAGTTCAAATTTATTACCTCAGCAGTTTCATGGAACTCATTGATTTTATTCTGCACGTTGACCAACACCTGTTAGAGTTTATTACCAATTATGGTGTTTGGATTTATGCCATTTTGTTTCTGATTATATTCGTCGAAACAGGTTTAGTGGTCATGCCCTTTTTACCGGGTGATAGCTTACTTTTTGCAGCAGGTGCATTGGCGGCTTCAACAGGGGCAATGAATCCTTGGTTATTGGGTATTTTATTGTTTACTGCAGCTGTGCTCGGCGATACCGTGAATTATCATATAGGTCGTTATATTGGGCCGCGTGTGTTTGAAATGAATTCGCGTTTCATCAATAAACAGCATTTGATCAATACGCAAAAGTTTTTCGAACGACACGGCGGTAAAACCATTATTTTTGCGCGATTCGTGCCCTTTGCTCGAACGTTTGCACCTTTCGTTGCGGGCGCAGGCAGTATGAATTATAAATATTTCTTGAGCTATAACGTGATTGGCGCGTTTTGTTGGGTCGGCTCATTTATCGCCTTAGGCTACCTATTTGGCAATCTGCCAATTGTGAAAGATAATTTCACCCATTTAATTTTCGGTATTATTATTATCAGCATTTTGCCAGGCGTGATTGGATTTATTCGCCAAAAACTCAATCGTTAAAATTTATCTAAAGATAGTGAAACGTAATTTAACGATTTAAATCAAAAAAATTAAAACGGCTTATGCGAGATGACATAAGCCGTTTTTTATTACTGTTTTACAGTAGAACGGATGATGATTGGGCAGCCTTTAAACTTTGCCGCTTGTGCAATCGCATCTTGCTGACCTAATAATTGCGCTAGTTCAGTGTTTTTGGTGTTCATGGATTGCCCCATATTGACCGAAATAGAAGGGCCAAAACCCCAACCGCCGCGCCCCCAGCCACCACCAAGTCCGACACCCACGCCCACACCTGTACGTTTAGGTGTTTGCACGCCAGTATCCACGTAATGCTGAATACGGTTGTACTCAGATTGCAGTTGCTGGCAATTCAAGGCTTGGTATTGCGTTGGTGAAACGTACGTTGGTTTCACCGTCGATGCACACGCGCCCAACAATAATGTTGCTGAGATAACCGATAATCGAGATAAATGTTTCATCTTCCGTTGCTCTTATTTTTTAGCTTCAATCTCATCGAATAGCGTGACATAAGCGAGGGTCAACTTATGATCGGCTGCCAAATAAATTAAAGGTAGATTCTTTTGATGTGATTCTTTCATCAACACCGACGGCGGCAACATACTCTCTAAAACAGGCAAACCTTCGTCTTTCAACTGCTGAACCACTTCACGAGGTAATTTGGCTTGAGACTGGAATTGATTCACGACAATCCCCTCAATCTCTAAGTGATCATTATGATCATCTTGGGTTTCGAGCACATTTTCAATCAAAGTTTGTAACGCACGTTTTGAAAAAACGTCACAGTCGAATGGAATCAGTACACGATCTGCTGAAATCAAAGCAGATAAAGTAAAGAAATTAAACGCAGGCGGCGTATCAATAAAAATACGGTCGTAACGCGCACTTAATGATTGAATCGAATCGCGTAATTTATAGATTTTATGTTTGCTTTCTAAAGCATGTTCCAAAGCCCCTAAACTTGGACTGGCAGGAATTACATCTAAATTTTCAAAAGAGGTGCGATGTACATAGCTGTCCAAACCTTTACTACGTGGGGTTTTGAGGATCGAACCAATCGCATTACCAATTAAACTTTTTTGTTGTGTTGTACCTAAAATATCATCAAAGAAATTTTCAATGTTGGGTTCTAACGCAGCTTTATCGGCTGAATATGTAGCATCTTCACCCAAAAGGTATTGGCTCGAATTGGCTTGTGGATCAAGGTCAATGACCAAGGTTCTTAAGCCTTTTTTCGCACTAATCGCCGCTAAATTGACGGTAATACTTGATTTACCCACACCACCTTTTTGGTTAAATACCACACGCGTTAACATGACTTCCCTCTACAAGTTTTTTGTAAACTGCTCGCAGTTTAACCTAGAGCCCTAACAATTACTAAAACAATGTCCAACGATTACGCAAAAACAGGTTTGCTGATCACGAGAACCAAAATCCCCAATAAAGCGACGCCGCCGATGACCACGCCTGCACGGCGTTGTGCAAGTAAAATTTGCGGATCTTTTTTATAGGCTTTAATTAAAGATGACCACAACACTAAAAATAAAATCACTTTGGCATAAAACCACGGCTGAACTTCAAATTTGTTCATGACCAATAAGGCAATGCCAGTCACAATCATCAAAGTCAGTGCTAAATGCTGAAAACCCACTAAGGCAGGACGTGCTTTCGGATTGGGTTGCTGGTCTTGCACGCCAATAAATAAGGTTGCTGCACGTAAAACAAACACCAAAATCAATGCGCTAACAGCAGACATGTGAATAATTTTAATCAGTAGATGTAAATCCATTATTCATCCTTTTGCTTCGGTGCATGTGCACAGTCGGGGCTTGCAGGTGCTTGACCCTGCCATTCGCTTGGCACATAGGCATGAATCGCCAATGCGTGAATACGCTCAGGACTCATCAACTCGGTGGTCAACGCATAGATTTTTTGATGGCGTTGCACTAAGCGTAAGCCTTGAAATGCCTCGCTCACCACAATCACTTTAAAATGTGATTCTTTGCCAGGAAAATAGCGGCCATGACCTGCCGATTCGTTGATCACATCCAAATGGCTAGGATCAAGCGTTTGTAAACGCTCAATCAATTGTTGTTCTAAATTCATCAGTCGCTCGTTACGGTCAGATGGAGAATTTTATTATACATGACTGTTTAAGCTAAATTTGTTGGCATTTCACTGTATGCAGTAAACGATTATTTTGAATTAAATAGATGGCTGATGTTTATTTTTAAGCATTTTAGTGCTCAAAATGCTTTAATTTTATGCAATTAAACTAATTTTTCACATAAAGTGATTGACCGTTTTTTTGCTTAATGTATTATAAGCGGCATGCGGGAATAGCTCAGTTGGTAGAGCATAACCTTGCCAAGGTTGGGGTCGGGAGTTCGAGTCTCCTTTCCCGCTCCAGATT
>DAOMAH010000165.1:0-4641 GCA_035426725.1 Acinetobacter sp. | reverse complement strand
ATGAATGTTGGGTGTGTTATACCAAGAGTAGGGTAAAGCTTCTGAAACTGGCATCAACATTATGAGCAACTGCGGCAAGCTGGGGTGGAAGTGATTGAAACCGATTTAAGACCGATGCGAGCACCGAATCCACTGTGGTCGGGTTTTTGGTATCTTTGCTGTCAGAATCTTGGCAATAATTCCGAAGCTGGTTGGTTGAGCAATCCTTTTGGTGATGGAAAAATTACTTTGCGTAGCTATTTAGCTTTATTTAACTTTAAAGCTAATCACCGTAAAACCGTTGTGGTGGATACAGCACAAGGTTGGAAAAGTTTAGTTACCTCAGCCAATCCACATGACGGTAGTTCACACCATAGTAATGTGGCTTTAGTGGTAGATGGTGCAATTGCGATGGATGTGCTGCAAACCGAACAAGCGGTAGCGCAAATGTCGCAAGGCGCAAGTCCTGTAGTAATTATGGGTCAAATGGATGAAGATCAAAGTCTACCGCAAGTGCAAGTGTTGACTGAAAAAGCGATTTTTGATGCTGTGCTTGCCATGATCAATGGCGCAAAAAAACACGATCATTTAGATATGGCGATGTTTTATTTATCGGAACGCAATATTGTTGAGGCGTTAAAACAGGCGCAGCAACGTGGTGTCATTGTGCGTTTGATTATTGACCCGAATAAAGATGCGTTTGGTCGACAAAAGAATGGTATTCCGAATCGTCAAGTGGCATCTGAATTGAATGCTCTAGGTCTACCAATCCGTTGGTGCGATACACATGGCGAACAATGCCACAGTAAGATGCTATTGAAATATAATGCGCAACAAGCGGAATTGATTTTAGGTTCAGCGAACTTAACTGCTCGTAACTTAAAAAATTATAATCTTGAAACCAATATGCGCGTGATTGGCACAGCACAAGCACAGGTGTTTAAAGATGCAGCGCAGTATTTTGATTCAACGTGGGCGAATGCCAATGATCGTCAAATGACGGTGGAATATTCAAAATATGCAGATGAATCCAAAGTGAAGTATTGGATTTATCGTTTTATGGAATGGTCAGGAATATCGACTTTTTAGAAAGAGAACATTGAATGGCAAAAATTAAACTGAATATTCGATGTGATGAGAAGATTGATTTAGATGTTCATCAATTAAAAAAATACGCAAATATTGTTGAAATTCAAGCTTGGAATGAACTGGTTGAATGTTATTTATCCATAAAACAACAGGTAAGTCCTAAAAAAGTATTTTTGGTTTTAGATTACGCATCTCAAGCAGAATATACTTCTATGCATGCCGTTGAAGATGAAAGGCTGTATTTGGACATTTATCAATATCTAGATCATATTGATGTAAATGATCCCAAATATGAGCAAATCTATCAAAATATTTGTTTACCAAAAGAATTGCACCACTACATACGACAGTTGAGTGGCGTAGAAAATCAACAGACCTTTGAGAGTCTTGTTGGAAAAATGCAGCATTACGATAGAGAAGATTTACAGACTTTGCTCTATTTAAATCAGAATCCACTCGCTGCTATGGATAAGGAAATCATTGTTAAAGTGGCTGAGGTTGAAACAGAGTCTTTAAAATTAGCAATGATGCCAAATGGTTATTTTTCTTGTGATTTTGATCCGTTTGAGAACTTTGCCATCATTCAGCGCATGCAGCAATACGGTTTCGAGTTTATCGGTTTAGGTGCTGTTTTGTTAGGGTGGATAAAAACGTCAGCATTTAAAGATGAAAATATTCATGATTTGATTAAGGATTTAACACTTCTTTATCATCTAGACTTGGTAACTCAAGATCAGATAAAAGCTTTGATTTTAAAAAATGATTATCTAATTTTGTCTTATTCAGAATCACCAAAAGAGTATTTGGATTGTTACATATAATATTTAATTAAAATGCAATTACAACAAGCTTTTTTCAGTATTTAAGCTTGTTGTAATGGCTGGAGAATAGATAAAAGTTAAGGGTGTGGTGGAATCAACTGATCTAAATCTTTATCTGTAAGTTCATCAAGCTCTTTAAGATCAGTTTTGATTTTCCACTGACTTTCATCATTTACAGGATTTGGTAACCGAGCTTCTAACCAGTCGCAGACCACATCTGGGCTAAAATCTGCATGATTACACTGGATCACCCAAGCTAAAAAATCTTTGGCTTCACCATTCATATAAGGCGGTGGAGACACAGGAAAAAATTGAGTTGGCAAGCGTTCATTGGTCGATAAATAATTAAGCACATGCCCCAACTCTTGTACGGTTTGCCATGCCAGTGGATGTTCAATATCAATGTTCAACTTAAACCACCAAGCTTGTTGACCATCTGTGCCATGCGCCACAATGCCTGATTGCTGCACGCTCGGTATTTGACTAAAAAATTGAGAGAGTCGATCAAAATTCATTTCAGACACCAATGCAGCCTCAAAAATCAAAACACAATTTTAGCATATCTCTTTAATTGAATGGTTTCAGACATCGGTCGAATGAATAGGGCGGTTGATCAGAAAAAATAGGAATACAACAGTGTCTGTTGTTTTTTTATCCTAAAATAGGAGTAGGTCTTAGATGCAGATGGAGATCCTGATGATGCAACCTAAATATTATCTATATAGCTTATGCGCTGTTTTAGCCTTTCTCCCAGTAGCGAGTTTTGCCGATAACGCATGGGGGAACTATCGTGGTGTCGAGCGACCAACGTACTCGCAACCTTCTGCGCCTGCGTATCAACCTGATCCATTTGCATTTTCAAATCAGCGCTATACGCCAACTGCGCCACCGAAAGGCTATTATTATCAGTCCGATCGAAATGATCGTTATCCCTACCATCGCCAGTCAGGTGTGCGAATTGAATATTATCCCGATACCCAATATGACTATCGCTATGAGCGAGAAGGTTATGTGGTAGGTGGTGTATTGCCAAGTGAGTTACGCAGTGAGCGTTATGTACTGCGCGACTGGCGAGCTTATGATTTATATGAACCGCCTAGAGGTCGACATTGGGTCATTGTTGATGGTCGTTATCTTTTAGTGACAGATGATCATTTCACAATTGAGATTGTACGTTGATTTTAAATGCTTTAGAAAATATTTGCCTTAAATGAATCTCCATAATTTCTTGGATTTCATTACAAAGTTTTGCAAAGTGATTGGTTTCGTTCATGGTTTCTCCTTGAGTTTCTCTTAATCTGAATTCAGATCAAACAACAGAGGATCAAACCATGAAAAAGACCGTTTTATTACTTGTATCGAGTTTAATGTTTGGTATTTCTGCCTCGGCAATGGCAGATTCAAATCATTGGAATCATTACGCTCAAGATCGTCATCAAGGCTATCAGCAGCACCGTTACGACAACCGCCATGATCATCGTGATCAACCGCGTTGGTCAAATGCGAATCGCGGTCATCGATATGATCAACGAATCGTATTGAAACGTGGTGAACGTTTACCAGCGGAGTTTCGTACTAATCGCTATGTCGTTTCAAATTTCCGTGAACACCGCCTAAATACGCCCCCGCGTGGTTATCGTTGGATGCAATTACATAATCACTATGTCTTAGTAGATAGCAAGTACAAAATTTATCGTGTTGCATAAGCTGAAATAGTAAAAAGCAGGCAAATGCCTGCTTCTTACATTTTGATGATTTACATATAAAAAATGCCTGAATATTCAGGCATTTTTTCTTTTAAGGTATTAAGCTTGGTTCGTGAAGTAATCTTCACTGAAGTTCATAATTAAATCTGAACCTGCTTTAACTTTGGCTATGCGAGCATCAAGTTCAGGCAAAATGCGCTCAACAAAGTATTCTGCTAAAGCCAATTTGTTTTGGTAGAAATCACCCGATTTATCTTTTGCAGCCGCAGCAATTTTAGCAAACATATAAGTGAAGCTGAGTAAGCCCACTGCATGTAAGTAATCTACTGCTGCCGAATTTGGGAACTCGACATTGCTTGCTGCTTGCTCAATCACAAACTGGGTGATCGCTTCAACTTCAGTTGCTGCATCTAAAGTTGCATCTTTAATGAAGTTTAAGTCGGTGTCTAAGCTGTTGGCAAAGTCACGAATTTCGCTAATGTAGTCTGCAATGAACGCACCGCCACATTTAATCGTTTTACGACCAATTAAATCTTGTGACTGAACACCGTTGGTGCCTTCGTAAATTTGAGCAATACGAAGATCGCGAATACATTGTTCCATGCCCCATTCACGAATAAAGCCATGACCACCAAATACCATTTGAGCATCTAAAGTCGCTTGGAATGCGGTATCTGTGAGATATGCTTTGGCAATTGGTGTTAACAGTGCCACACGGTTATTTGCTTGTTTAACCGCTTCAGCATCTGTTGAGAACTTAGTGATATCGAGTTGTTGACCGACATACACCGCAAACGCACGAGATGCTTCATTGTTGGCACGTACATTGAGCAACATACGACGCACATCACCATGAACTAAGATACTGTCTGCTGGTTTGCTTGGTGATTGAACACCTGTAGCACTACGACCTTGTAAACGATCTGTCGCATATTGAGCTGCATTTTGGTAAGCAAATTCAGAAGCACCTAGACCTTGAATACCCATTGATAAACGTTCATAGTTCATCATCACGAACATTGCTGCAAGACCTTCGTTTTCTTTTC
>DAOMAH010000164.1:0-4665 GCA_035426725.1 Acinetobacter sp. | reverse complement strand
TAAAAATTGACCAATATTGGTTTCAATTTGAATGAAGCAGCGTAGACGTGAATCAGTAATCAGCAACTCATCTAAGTGCCCCAAACCAAAATTAACCAACTGCCAATATTGTTGGCTTGGCAAATCAGTTGCTAAACCAGCCAAATAAACACCGACTAATTTAAGCCCTTGGATGTCCAAAGGTGATTCTGTCTGTTTAATTAGTTTGTTGAGGCATAACTTATAGAGTTGATGAATATAATTCGATTTTTCTAAACTTGGCGCTGGGGTTAAGTTGAAATTTGGCGTGATAAAACCAAGCAAAGGCTGAATGCTATTGCCTTCTTTGGTGATTGGTTTACCCAATGACCGCTCTAAACGGTTCAATGTATCGAGCAAAAACTGGGGCACTTTCACTTCGCGTAAGCAAATAAACTCCATGTAACGTTTCAACATGGTCGTGCCTTCGCTGAGCGTAATGACTTCCTGAGTATTAATGCTTTGCGGATGTTCCATGATTTTACGCATCAATTCAGCAGAATATTGCGTGATTTGCGCCAAATGAGACATATCAATCAGGGCTAGAACCTTCGCACACTGTTCAAATTGAGTCAGTGCATCATCAATTCCGAACGGTAAGGTTTGCTCTTCAGCAAGCGTGTTGACGGCATTCTCGACCAACTTAATCGAATTATCGATCTCATTTTTTATTATTAATAATGCTGTTGGGTCGAAATGAATCGGGGTCTGGTAAGACATGTGACTTACACCTTTCCTAAGTTGTTATATCCGTAAACTCCTTTTTCAGGAGATCTAAATCTTTAAGAGTTAATATAGCTTATCTTTTTAAAGTTGAAATACATAAAATTACATGAATAACGAATTTATTTTGCGAAAAGGCTATTTTTACCCTGTTTTTGCTCAAATTGTTTGACCCACATCTCATGTTCATTTAATTCTTCTGCTGAAGGATGAATAACAGGAAGATCAACTTGGATTTTTTTGCGGTTAGTTTTGCCTTGTTCTCGTTCAGAATCGGACAGGGCATTCATATCAAAAGAGACTTGACCGCCTGTCATTGCCAAATAAACATCGGCTAAAATTTCAGCATCCAACAGTGCGCCGTGAAAAGTACGATCACGTGCAGCAATCTCATATCGTCTGACCAAGGCATCTAACGAGTTTTTCTGACCTGGATGTTTATTTTTTGCCAATGCTAAGGTATCTGTGACTTCGCAAACCTCAGATAATGTTGGCAAGCCTGCGCGCTTGAATTCCATGTTTAAGAAATTCATATCGAAGGTGGCATTATGCGCAATAATTTCAGCACCTTTTAAATAATCAAAAAGGTGATCTGCAATGGCGGCATATTTAGGTTTGTCTTTTAGGAAATCATCACTGATACCATGCACATTTTCTGAATCGCCGACAGGTTTTTCAGGGTTGATATAGATGTGAATCGAACTGCCTGTAAGTTTGCGATTAATCATTTCAAGCGCACCAACTTCAATGATTCGGTCGCCATCTTGATAATAAAATCCAGTGGTTTCGGTATCAAGAATCAGTTGGCGAGGGCCTTGTAAGTTTAATTTGGCCTTTGTAATGACAATGTCAGGGTGTTGGTTCGTCAAAGACAATTTTGTATGCTCTTGCACAACATCAACGGTTTCATCAGTCGTGTCTTCAAAAACTATATCAAGGTCAGCTTCATCTTCATCGAGAACTTCATCAGTATCATCTGCGAGATCGAACCCTAAAGGATCATTTAAGAGCCAATCCGCTTCAGGCTTTTTTGTATCAGCGTTAGCCTCTGTGGTGTTTTTAAGCTGTTGCAAAGTTTGTTCTGCGCCTAAATTTGCCAATTGATCTGCCATTTCGTTGCCTGCGTGTCCTGCATGACCTTTAATCCAGTTCCATTCGATATCACGTTTTGCACAAACTCCATCTAATTTTTGCCATAAATCTGGATTTTTGACATCTTTCCAATTCTTCTTTTTCCAGCCATGAATCCACTCCGTAATGCCTTGTTTAACATAATTGGAATCTGTCCAAATAATTAAACGTGCATCGGCAGGACAAAAAGAAACGCCTTCGATCGCAGCTTGTAACTCCATGCGATTATTGGTTGTTTCAGGTTCGCCACCGCAAATTTTATGCTCAGCTTGCTCTGTGATGATGTAAGCACCCCAACCACCCAAACCAGGATTGCCTTTACATGCGCCATCGACATACACGGTGATTGTTTGTGACATAGTTAAACCTGAGTGCTGAGTAAAATGGAAATTTTGAAATCAAGCGTAATTATACGAATGAACTGGATATTCTAGTGTGATTTAAATTGCGGACTCAAGAGTGTCGTGGCAATTTACCGTTCTTTTAGATTCGTGAATCATAGCATTTCAACTTTGCAAATTTCTTGTATTTCTCAGAATTGAGTATCTAAGTCATACAAAATTCATGTTTTTTAATTTCTTGTAACATTTCAACGCAATTCACGTTAGATTATTGCCTTGCCTAAGCGACCTGCTTCACTACAATGGCATTCGACGAAATAAACTAGCGTAAGTTGACTGGAAGTTATTATGAATAAATCGACAATTTTGACGTGGCAGACTTCTGCAACTTCATTATTCAAAATTACGGTACTAACTTCCGCTTTAACCGCACTAGGTATCACCACAGGTTGTTCATCAACACCACAATCTACCAAAGTATCACCATCTAAACCTTTGGGTTCAGGCTATTTAGACGCTAGTAGTTTAGATTCTTTAGAAGATTTACTTTCTGCGACTGACATGCGTGCAGTAGAAGGTGATCGACTATTGGTGTTGAAACATGGTGATGTGTGGAAGCGTATGACCGTCGGCTTCAAAATGGATTTGAATCATTCAGATTCACGTATTGAAGCGCAACGTAGTTGGTTTATTTCACGTCAACCATATTTAGATCGTCTAAGCGCTCGTGCGAGTCGTTATTTATACCATACCGTGAAAGAAGCAGAACGCCGCGGTATGCCAACTGAATTGGCATTATTGCCTGTGATTGAAAGCTCGTATGACCCAGCTGCGACCAGTAATGCGGCTGCCGCAGGTTTATGGCAGTTTATTCCAAGTACAGGGCGAATTTACGGCTTACAACAAACAGGGTTGTACGACGGTCGCCGTGATGTTGTTGAGTCGACACGTGCAGCCTATGAATTCTTAGGTAGTTTGTATAATCAGTTTGGTTCTTGGGAGTTAGCTTTAGCTGCATACAATGCAGGGCCAGGTCGTATTCAACAGGCAATTAACCGAAACCGAGCAGCAGGCTTACCGACAGATTATTGGTCATTGAGACTTCCTCAAGAAACCATGAATTATGTGCCACGTTTCTTGGCAGTTGCACAAATTATTAAAAATCCAAGTGCTTATGGTGTTGCATTACCCCCCATTGCCAACCGTCCGCACTTTCGTGAAATTAGTTTGTCTGCTCCATTGGATCTAAATCAAGTTGCAGCAATTACAGGTTTAAGCCGTGCTGAACTTTATACTTTAAATCCTGCTTACCGTGGTGATGTTGTTGACCCTAGCAGCCCAATGCGAATTTTAATTCCAGCAGATTTAAGCCCTTCGATTGATGCAAGATTACGTGGGACTAAAGCAGGTGCTGGCGGATTATGGGCAAGTGCTGCCACACCTCCTGCATTAAATACGTTTAACTCATCTGTTACGACTAAAACAAGCAGCAACTCAGGGCAAGCGATTAGTCCCTCGACTAAGACACCGCCTGTTTCAACCGCTAGTGTTGCGCCGCTAAACACGACACCCGCCAGTAATTCAAAATCCAAAATCAGCACGCCTAAAGGTTCGGATGCCTTAGCAAATTTTGCAGCTTCCGCAAATGTTCCGAGTGCGCCGCGTATTCCCGTGGCAATTACACCTGCGGCAAATGTACAACCTGTGAAAATTGAACCACCGCTTTCGGTTAAAGAGCGTGAGCAGATTTTAGCCGCCGTAAAAGCGGACGGTGAAAAGAAAACAATTGCAAAGGTTGTAGAACCGCAACCGACACAAGCTGAAAAAGATCAAGTCGTTGCCGAAATTAAAGCTATTGCGCCACAAGGTACAGAAATTGTCGATCCATTCGATGGAAAAATTAAATTAACTGCCATTCAAACCAGTCAATCAATTGCTGAACAAAAAGGTCAAGAAAATACCAAAGGATTTGCCTATCCAAAAACGTTAGTTGAAGACAAAGTTACGGCGAATAGTGAAGATGCAAAGCGGAATCAGGGTAAGCCTTTCATTAAGACCGAAACTGAAGTTGTAGTGGTGCAACCAAAAGGCAAGCGAAGCACTTATGTGGTTCAATCGGGCGATACTTTGGCAGCGATTTCACAAAAGAATGGCGTGAATTGGCGTGATGTTGCGAAATGGAATCAAATTGATCCAACAGGGACTTTATTTGTTGGGGCAAGTTTGTATTTGTATGATGCTAAGCCACAAATTGATGTGCCAAAAGCAGCTGAAATTAAACCTGAAAGTTATGTGGTGCAGTCAGGTGATAGTTTGACCAATTTAGCCAGTCGCTTTGATTTATCTATTAAACAATTGGCTGATTATAATAATTTGTCTGTGACCGATGGATTGTTGGTAGGTCAAAAAATTAGTTTAAAAGAACCGAAAAATGCAGTTCGAAATACCCAAG
>DAOMAH010000163.1:0-4670 GCA_035426725.1 Acinetobacter sp. | reverse complement strand
TGGGGAAATTTTTTGATTGATCTGTTTGATACGACTTTGGTCAATATCGAGAATAATGACTTCATGTTGTTTTGAAAATAATAACGCATTGGATAAACCGACATAACCTGCTCCAACCACCGTAATTTTCATTCTTGCTCTAATTTTTAATGGACTTAAAAATCAAGCTAATCGAGTTAAATGAAAGATTGATGATGGTTTGATTGCAGTCTGTTGACAGCTTAACGATAAATATCAGGCAATAAAAAAGCGAAGCCGAGGCTTCGCTTTAATCAGAGGTTTGAACTTATTTTACATAAGTTAGCCAATCTGCATATTTTTCATTACGACCATGTACCGCATCAAAGAAGGTTTTCTGAATAATGGTGGTGATCGGGCCACGTGAACCACAACCGATTTCACGGTCATCATATTCACGAATTGGCGTTACTTCCGCAGCTGTTCCAGTAAAGAATGCTTCATCGGCAATGTAGAATTCATCACGGGTAATACGGCGTTCAATCACTTCATAGCCTAAATCTTTGGCAATGGTAATTACAGTTTGACGGGTAATGCCCTCTAATGCTCCACCTGCCAAGTCAGGAGTATGTAACACGCCATCTTTGATGAGGAATACATTCTCGCCTGCACCTTGGCAAACAAAACCTTGAGGATCAAGCAACATTGCTTCGTCATAACCAGAACGTGCGACTTCTTGATGCGCCAAGATTGACACCGTGTAGTTACCACAAGCTTTGGCTTTACACATGGTCACGTTTGGATGGTGGTGGGTAAATGACGAAGTCTTAACACGAATACCACGTGCCATTGCTTCTTCACCTAGATAAGTTCCCCAACTCCAAGCTGCTACTGCGGCATGAATGGTGTTATCCGTTGCAGCAATGCCTAATTTTTCTGAACCAATCCAAATCAATGGACGTAAATAGCACGATGCTAATTTATTTTCACGCACCACATCAATTTGCGCTTGTTCTAAAGTCGCTTGATCAAATGGTACTTTCATTTGATAAATTTTTGCTGAATTTAATAAGCGTTTAGTATGGTCCTGCAAACGGAAGATGGCAGGGCCATTTGCGGTTTCATACGCACGGACACCCTCAAAAACACCCATACTATAATGTAAGGTATGCGTTAAGACGTGGATGGTTGCATCACGCCAATCAACTAATTTTCCATCTTGCCAAATAAAACCATCGCGGTCAGCCAAATTCACGGCACATACTCCAAATTTTTACACAATCATTCACTATCCAATGCAGTTGCAGTTGGATCAATTAACCTTTGCCATAACTTGCAAACGATCTTGCGGGTATCGTGCCAGTCCGCAGCATGGACTTGCATAGATTGATTCGCAAGTGCTAAACGGTGGCTCTCAGCTCGTTCGCGGAGATAAGCTTGTATGAGTGCTGTGGCATCTTCGCTGGATAAGCAGCCTGCTCGAGCAGCATCTTCAAGAATTCTTACATTGTCGGAAAAATGGGCGAGATCAGGATTCGACCCACTCCATGCAAGCACTGCATACTGTGCCATAAATTCAATGTCAACGATACCACCTGCGTCCTGTTTTAAATGAAAAATGCCATGTTTTTTTTGATCGGAGGATGATCCTAAATGGTCTTTCATTTTTTGACGCATTTTTAATACCTCTGCACGGACTTCATTTTCATCTCGCACTTGGGTCAAGATTTGACAGCGCGTTTGCTCAAATTTTTGGCAAAGTTGTAGATCGCCTGCAATAGAACGAGCACGAACTAAGGCTTGATGTTCCCACAACCAAGCGCTTTTCTGTTGATATTGTGCGTAGGCTTTTACACTGGTGACGAGCATCCCAGCGTCACCCGACGGTCTTAAGCGAGTATCAATTTCATAAACCCGCCCATCCAAAGTTTGCGTGGTCATCAACGACATAAACTTTTGCGCCACCCGAATCGAAAACTCTGCACCGCTGATACGCTTAGTACCATCGGTTTCGCTTTGTTCGTCGAGATCGTGAATAAACACCAAATCTAAATCGGAACCATATCCCAGTTCAATTCCACCGAGTTTGCCATAACCAATGACGGCAAAAGCTTTATGATCTAAACCACAACGTTGCCCATCGACACCCAACGGATACCCATGCCGTTCCGCAACTGTCTGGTAGGCCAAGTTAAGTGTTGCTTGTACGCTGACTTCGGCAATATCAGTTAAAGCATCAGAAACTTTCATGAGTGGACTTTCTGCCAATACGTCACTAGCAGCCACGGTGAGCACATTACTCTTTTTAAATAAACGCAACACTCGCATTTGATCTTCTACTTGATCAATTTCAATGCGCAATAATTGTTGTCGCAATGAATCCTCTAAGTCTTTGCGTTTTGGCAGCTCAAAGCCCATCGACAAAAATTCATCCAACAGCACAGGATATTGCGCGAGTTCTGCACAAATCCACGGACTGACGGTTGCCATTTTGACCAAGCGATGCAACGCCCCACGGCTTTCCATTAACATGACTAAATACACAGTACGGCGCAGCACCGATTCGATCAAAGGCATCAAACGCAATAACGCCACTTGTGGTTGTTCTGACTGTAAAATCGCCTCGATCAGATAAGGCCAAAATTTCTTTAAACGCTCAAGTGCGCTTGCAGGGATTTTCTTCAGTGCCTGACCTTGCCAAAAATTCTGTATTAAATGTTGAGCGTCAGTATCTAATACCGCATTCAGTTTTTGTTCGAGTTCCGATGAAGGATCATTGGGTGCATTAAATGCTTGTTCTTGAATGAGTTGTTTAAATTGAACTTTGACCTTGTCACGTTTTTGATTCAACACGTCAAGGAACGATTGCCAATCGGTAAAACCTAAAGTTTCGATCATGCGCTGTCGAAGTTCAGCTTCGACTGGCAAAGATTGGGTTTGCTGATCATTCAGTGCTTGAATGGCATGTTCTACACGTCGTAAAAATAAATAGGCATCGTCTAAATCAAGGACTGCTTGAGAGGATAATAATTCCGCCTGACCTAAATGATGCAAACTTACTAGGCATTGGCGATCTTGCAACACACGTTTTGAACCACCATAAATCAACTGGAATACTTGCACGATAAATTCGATTTCACGGATGCCGCCTGCACCGAGTTTAATATCATCCTCAATGTTACGGCGCATGACTTCACGTTCAATCATGGCTTTCATTTCACGCATGGCAGCAAAGGCAGAATAGTCGACATAACGCCGAAATACGAAAGGACGAGCCATTTCCATCAGGTCTGCACCATCTTTTCCACCCGTAATCACCCGGGCTTTAATCCATGCATAACGCTCCCATTCACGCCCATGCTGGCTTAAATACTTTTCTAGTCCAACATGGCTAATCGCTAACGCTGCGCCATCGCCCCACGGACGCAGGCGCATATCGACACGGAAGACAAAACCATCGGCAGTGATATGATCCAGTAAATAAATCAGCTTTTGTCCCCACAAAATGCAGAACTGTTGCACATCAATACATTTTCGACCATTGGTTTCACCTTGCTCATCAAAGGCAAAAATCAAATCAATATCACTAGAAAGATTAAGTTCTTTTGCGCCAAGTTTGCCCATGCCAATCACGATCAAATCTTGTACTTGACCTGAATAACCCATCGGTTCGCCATGTTTAGCAATTAAGGGAATCCGCGCAAAGTCTTTGGCCGCAACAATACAAGCATCGGCAAAATCAGAAAGTTCCCGCGTCAGTGTCACCACATCTGTCAGTTGATTGGCATCTTGCCAAATCCAGCGGAACATGAGTTGGGCACGTAACATGCGTAATGCTTTCATCCATGCCTGTTCATCGGCGAGATCAGCAACCGCTTGTTGGACTTTTTGATGAATATTTTCTGTGGAAAGAGAAATTGAAAATTGATCTTCGGCGTAATCTTGTTCTAATTGCGTTGGATATAAATTTAAAACTTGTTCAGCGTATTGGCTTGCTATTAAGGTTTTTTGTCGCTGTTGCGCATTCATTTCAAAAGCTCGACTGATGTCATTCTATTTTTATTAGTTATATCAGTTCATGGCTTAGGTTTAAAATTTCTTTAGGCAATTTTTGATTTAGTTTTATGCGGTTCGCTAGATAAGGCAATATGGTCGCGCGCCACAGGCAACAATACGGTGAATATCGTGCCTTCGCCTTCTTTGGAAGTGACATTGATTTCACCCAGATTCATTTCTACAAATCGTTTGCATAGACTCAATCCTAAACCTGCACCTTTTTCTCCTGCAGTACCTTTCGAACTTAGTGTAATTCGCGGTTGAAATAAATCCTGCATTTGCTCAGCGGTCATGCCCAAACCATTATCTTTGACATACAACTCGACATAGGTGCCTTTGTGCATTGCTTGAATGAACACCTTGCCTGTGCCATCGGTAGTGGTAAATTTTAAAGCGTTGGACACTAAGTTTTGCATCACCGACGTAATCATGTTCATATCGGCATAAACCTTGAGATTCTCATCAATTTCATTGACCAATTGAATATTTTTTTTCAATGCTAACGATTTCAAAATTTCAGTCACGATATTGCTAATTTGTCGGAGCTGAAAATTCATGGGGTGATACACAAACCGTCCACCCTCGGCCATTGACCAATTCAGTAAACTTTCTAATAAGTTATAAGTAGACTGGGACGTATCGTGAAGATAATCGGC
>DAOMAH010000162.1:0-4688 GCA_035426725.1 Acinetobacter sp. | reverse complement strand
TTCACCTGTTTCAAAATACAGCCCCAAACCTAAAGCATCGGGTACAGTTAAAATATCTGAAAATAAAATAGCGGCATCAAGTTCATAACGACGTAATGGCTGTAGCGTCACTTCGCAAGCAAATTCAGTATTTTTGCATAACGACAAAAAGTCACCTGCTTTGCCACGAGTTTCACGATACTCTGGTAAATAACGCCCTGCCTGACGCATCATCCAAACGGGTGTGGTGTCTACAGGTTGACGCAGTAAAGCTCGCAAAAAACGATCATTTTTCAACGTTGTCATGACCAATCTCTTATATTCTTGATGTAGCGGCATCATATCAAAATATGCCTAGAATTGATCATGTCAATTCCACAATAAACTAGATCATGTATGAAATTTTGTTTTGACACAAAACTGCTACTGCAAGCCTTATTATTTTCTGTAATACTTGCGAGGTCTTATATTTCTATATGAATAATACTTAAAGGTTGAATTACATGTTTGTTCGCTCATTACTCGCTATGAGTTTAAGTTGTATTATTGCTAATGTTGCTTTTGCTGCACCAATTACTGAGCAGCCATTAAACCCCAAAAAAATTGCAGCTAATGTTCAAGACCCAATCGATCCTTTAGCGATTGATCAAATGGCTTCAAGTGATGTGTCGCAATCTGCTTCACAACCACAAATGAATACTGGCGCTGCTTCCGTCGCGGAAAATATCGAAAAAACAACAGATACAGCCACGACAACCGCACCAGAAGCCAAAGTTTCTTGGACATTAGATAGTCTTAACAATGCTGAATGGTCGGAAAATATTGGCAAAGGTCAATTTCCAGTTTACGCACGTGCGCATGTAATGCTGAACGACGCACATGCATCACCTGGTGCGATTGATGGTTCGAGTGGTCAAAATACCTTAAAAGCAATTGCTTCATTTCAACAAATCAATGGTTTAACGCCAACTGGTCAGCTCACCAAAGAAACTTGGGATGCTTTAGTTGCTCAACAGACTAAACCTGCTTATGTTGAATACACCATTACTGAAACAGATTTAAAAGGCCCTTATGCAGCTTCTATTCCTGCGGATTATGCATTACAAGCCAAAATGAAAGGTTTGTATTACACCCGCGTAACTGAAATGCTCGGTGAAAAATTCCATATGGATGAAAACTTTTTGAAAAAGTTAAATCCAAATGCAACGTTTAAGAAAGCTGGTGAAAAAATCATTGTCGCGAAAAGCCGAAATAATTTACCTGAAGACATTCATTTAATAGTTGCCCACAAAGGTGCAAAACAACTATATCTATTTAATAGTCGTAACCAAATGATTGCTTCATTTCCTGCAACAATTGGTAGTACTGACACGCCTTCTCCGACTGGTACATATAAAGTAGTTGGCGTCGCTAAAAACCCATACTATGGTTATTCGCCATCGAACTTCATTCAAGGTAAAAACATGAAGCCGCTAACCTTACCACCGGGACCAAATGCGCCAGTGGGTAATATTTGGATTGGCTTGAGTAAAAAATCTTTTGGTATTCATGGTACACCAAACCCATCGTTGATCTCTAAAACGGCATCACATGGTTGTATTCGTTTAACCAACTGGGATGCGAACGATTTAGGCGGCAAAGTTAAGTCTGGCGTTACGGTTAAATTCTTAGAATAATTTCAAAGAGTTTTCTGAAAAAAACCGAATATCTTCTATAGATATTCGGTTTTTTTAATTGTTTATTTTCTCTTCAGACTTCGACAACGGCTGATAGTAAATCTGATTACGACCCAATTGCTTCGCACGGTAAAGCGCTTTATCTGCCGTATAAATTAGATCTCTTTGACTAATTTCAGTCTCACCATGAAATACGGTAATGCCCAAACTAATGGTGACATGATTGGCCACTAACGATTTTTCATGCGCTATTCGCTGACGATCAATCGCACGGTAAATATTGGTCGCAACCGCATACGCGCCTTGTGCAGAAGTTTCAGGTAAAAGCACAACAAACTCTTCACCGCCGTATCGCGCAATAAAATCCATATGTCGAATTGAACTTTTGATGGTTTTCGCAATAGAGGAAATGACCTGATCCCCCATCTGATGCCCATAATAATCGTTATAATTCTTGAAATAATCAATGTCGATAAACAAGACTGAGAGTGATTTTTTATCTTTACATGCTGAGTCATAGTAATGACTAAACATTTCATCAAATGTACGACGGTTAGAAATTTTAGTGAGCTCATCATGCTGGCTCAAATGCAGCAGTTCAGAAGCTTGTAAGCGCAGGATCTTTTCGTCTATCTCAGAAATTTTTGACTTAATAAAAAATTTCCGTTCTTTCGTATTCAGCATAACACTCATGGAAAAACCCAACAGCATACTTCCAATGAACATACGTGCCAAAATCAATAAATCGCACGGAATATTTAAGGCATAGAGCGAAATAATGACCGTTAAAGCCGCGACCCCACCAACCCACAACATATGAAACGGTTTAATGCCACTCAATACAAAGCCGAGCATATATAAGAATGCGATAAAGAGCATCGCTTGATTTTGTAAAACTAGGTTTGAAACACTAAGTAATAACAACGATACGCTGACAATTGTAAAAAACATAATCGTACAGGAGGCTTTATAGAAATGAGCTCTCCATACTCGAAAGCGCGCAAACACCCAAAACAAAAAAAGTGCCATACCGACTAGATATAAGCTTAGGATACTAAAAGCAAAATCCATGGCGAAATGTTCGCTGTCACGGATAATGAGATAATTGGTGGGCAGAATAAGTAACACATAAATGATATACGTGATTACGCCTTGACCAAAAAACTGAATCGCATTGCTACGAGTTCGGTCAATATTAAAGTGCCAAAATTCATTTTCCAGCTGTTTAGGTAGCTTTTTCTTAACCTTTTGACCCTTAAAATGCCGGGTAACAAGTTGCTCTAAAGCATCTTTTGATCTTAGTAATCCCTCTAGATCATTTTGATTGTCCATCTAATACTCATTTTATAATATGTTTCTTTTATGCCGCATAAAAATAACATAATTTCAGTACTTCATCTGTGCTTTGCTTAACCATTTATCCGTAATTGTTGTTATCATTTTCACACTTTTTGCATTATTATTTGTATAATTTTTAAGTTTGAAGTTTGGCCTTGAATACAATTACGCTTTTACAACCCGATGATTGGCACGCACACTTGCGTGATGGTTTAGCTTTGAAGCGAACTGTTCCAGATTTAGCTCAACAATTTGCGCGCGCAATTTGTATGCCCAATCTTGTTCCACCCGTCAAAACGGTAGAAGAAGCTGTTGCTTATCGTGAACGCATACTTACTCATGTCCCTGAAGGTTTGAATTTCGACCCGCGTATGGTGCTTTATTTTACCGACCACACTGCGACCGATGAAGTTCGTAAAATTCATGAATCTGATGTCGTGAATGCAATCAAATTATACCCTGCTGGCGCGACTACGAACTCCGACAACGGGGTCAGTGATATTCGTAAAGTGTATGCAGTGATTGAGCAACTGGAAAAGTATCAAGTTCCGTTGTTATTACATGGTGAAGTGACACAAAATCATGTCGATATTTTTGATCGTGAAAAGCGTTTCCTAGATGAAGTGCTTTCTCCTTTATTAAAGCAATTTCCTGATTTAAAAGTGGTGTTAGAGCATATCACCACAAGTGAAGCTGCAAATTTTATTCTTGAACAAGACCGCAATGTTGCTGCGACCATCACCCCACAACATTTACTATTTAACCGTAATGATATGTTGGTTGGCGGTGTTAAGCCCCATTTTTATTGCTTACCTATTTTGAAACGCCAAACACATCAAACGACGTTATTAGAAGTGGCAACGAGCGGCAATCCAAAATTTTTCTTAGGTACTGATAGCGCACCACACTCGCAAGATGCCAAAGAAAATGCTTGTGGATGTGCGGGCTGTTATAGCGCGCCGAATGCAATTGAACTTTATGCACAAGCCTTTGACCAAGTTGGTAAATTAGAACGCTTAGAAGGTTTTGCCAGCCATTTCGGTGCAGATTTTTACGGATTACCTCGCAATACATCGACAATCACCTTAGTTAAAGAAGATCACAACGTGGCTGATTCTTTTGATTATCTTGATGATCAAAAAATTATTCCACTTCATGCAGGCAAAACGCTGCACTGGAGAAAAGTGTGACGCAAGAAATAGCCCAAGCACCTCTTATTGCGCAGCGTTTTAGAGGATTTTTACCTGTTGTTGTGGATGTAGAAACCGCGGGTTTTAATGCTCAAACCGATGCATTGCTTGAAATTGCATGTATTCCAATTGTTTATGATGCACAGGGACAGTTTGTTCCTGGCCCTTCGATTCATGCACATATTAATCCATTTGAAGGGGCAAATTTAGACCGTCGTTCATTGGATTTTATTGGAATTGATCCGTTCAATCCAATCCGTATGGCTATGGCTGAAGATGAACGTGGTGCATTAAAGCGAATTTTTAAGTCTTTACATGAAGTCCGTAAAGCGCAGCAATGTACCCATGCGATTTTAGTTGGTCACAATGCACATTTTGATTTAAGTTTCTTACAAGCGGCGATCAACCGTTCAGGAACCAAAAATCAAAATCCTTTTCATAGCTTTTCTGTATTTGATACGGTGACACTAAGCGCTGTGACTTTTGGTCAAAGGGTTTTGGCGCG
>DAOMAH010000161.1:0-4703 GCA_035426725.1 Acinetobacter sp. | reverse complement strand
ATAATGATAAACACGACGCCGATTTGTTCAATAAAGGTTTTTAAGCCATCAAATATAAAGCTCAACTGACGTGTGTACATCTGATTATCGGTCAGTTGTTTTTGTAATGTGAGTTGTTTTTCTGCTTCGATTTTTTCACGATTAAAAGATTTAATCACGGTGATTGAATTAATAATACTTAAAATGCCCTGACTTTTACGCTCTCGCCCATCACGTAAATTACGCCGTGTGCCCCCCAGTTTTTGCGCTTGTTTAAAGGTGATCCAAAAATAAATCGGCACGATACACAACGCCACCAGTCCAATCCAAAAGTTGGCATAGAACATCAAACATAAGGCAATCACCGCGCTGCTAAACAGAGGCACAATATCGATAAAGAAAATTTGGATTAAACGGGTAATCGAGCCAATTCCTCGGTCGATACGCGTTTGTAATTTGCCTGCTTGATTGTCATCTTGAGTAAAAAATGCCAAGCGATATTGTAAAAATTTGACAATAATACTTTGCGCCACATCTTGAGCAATCAAGATGCGCAGCTTTTCACCATAGAACTTCTGTCCAAACTGAATCAGCGTATTGATGATTTCTTTACTGAGCAGTATCGCACTGATGGTGATCAGAATATGCCAGCCAGCATCTAAACCCTGTCCAGTCTCTAGCAAAGTATTGATACCATCTACCGCATAGCGCAGGGTAAGCGCATTGACCTGTGCGATGAATGCGCCAATAAACATCAAGATTAACGTGACAAAGACCAGTCTTTTATAGGGGGCGACAAAAGGTTTTACCTTGAGGAACAGCTGCCATAAATTCATTTTGAATTTTTTTTGATTATGTTTGCTCTGAGCATAAGATGCTCGATTCTATTTTTCTAGCATTAATCAGTATCAATACCGAATCAAATATGCTCAATCGGCATAGGTTTAATTTTTTACAATTCAGCTTAAGCTTTAAAACAAGCGACCATTTGCTCATAGACCTAACTGTCTAATTGCGTTATTTTTCATATTTTTATCTCTAAAATTATACCTTTTGTCGAAGCCTATTCTACTTTTATTAATTAATTTGCAATCTTGCTAGGGTAAAGTTATCGATCAAGTCACAAATTAACTATAGATTTACAGATGGTTCTGGTGTTAATTATCTATTTATCCGATTTATTTTTTTAAGATGTTTTTCTTTTAGTGAGAAAGTTTGAACCATATCTCCATTTTCTATAAATAATGCTTTTATTTGTGCGTATCAGAGGCTATAGATTTTGCTAAGTTTTATTTTATAATCATATAAAGAGACATTCCTTTTTTATGGAAATGCAAGCGTTACAAGCCTTGGTCGATGGTCAGGTTCAACCCGAACATATCGATATGAAACGACTTGTTGCTTTGGCCAAGCAACAAAGCAGTCTGACATCAGCCGAATCTGAATTGTTAGAGCAAGCGGTGAATCTTGTCCTTACTCATTATCTAAAACAGGCTCAAGCCTATCTCTAAGGAAACATTAAATGGATGTATTAGAGAAAACAATGCTAGTGAATGAGCTGAAACAGCTCATTGCTGGGCTAGATAATGACAAAAAAACACTGTATGAAACGGCAAAAGCTAAACAACGCATTAAAGACATTTGCGCAGCATGTGATGATCCAATTTTTCAAAATCAATTAAGTCCATTTAAATCATATCTTGATCAGGAAGGCTTTTCTTCGCAAGAACTGCAAGACTACGACTATGAATTAAGCTATCGTGGTACTTTCAAATTTACAGGTCATATTGAAAAAGCCCTATTCGCCTCTGGCAATATGGGGTGGTCAGCATTACGCCAAGGCCACCATTGGCAAATTTGGGTGGTTCGCCCTGCATTATCTTTTTTAAAAAGTCCGTGGTTGACTTCAACGGAAGAAGCGTTACAGTGGTTACATAGCAGTGCGTATGAATATGTCAAAACCGATAGTGAATTAAAGAGTCTTATCCCAATTTTAGAGCCACTCGCTCTGACTTTAGACTCTGCAACAATCGATTCAACTCAAGAAACACCTAAGGACAGATTATCTGCAATGAGAAAGGAAAACGCTAATTTTGAAGCAGAACTTGAAGCGATTATTCAAGAAAAGCTTCAAGTTGCCGATACGGTATCCGCAAATAGTAAACCTGTTGTGAAACCTAAAGTTGGTTTTAGGCAAAATGTGCGGCCTGTAGCAAATCTCAATAAAGCCAAAGCAATTTCGCATAGCGAATTTAATTTAGATGGTTTGCTCTGTCGTCTCGAACGCTTTAATCCTCGAGCATTTCCATCTCTTTATCGTGTTGACTTACACGATGAAATTGATCAGAACATTAAAATTGATTGGTTATACCTCAAAGCGGAAAATGATGAACAACCGCAATGGGAAACCGCACAAATTTTCGTGGCGGAACAGCTATATGCACAAGGTCAGTTTTCTCACTATTTAGTCCTAATTGGAACGCATAGTGTGGAATATGCAGCTTCGATTCTACAAGCCTATACCGATCTACGTCATACCAAAACCAGCACGATTCATCAAACCAGTTGGAGAACTTTTAAGCAGTATCATGCTCAGCATGAGCAGTTGTTTAATGAATGTATTATGAATGGGGCTTTGGTTTGGCAACGAGATGAAAATGCCTATCCTTATATTCCAGTGTCGTTCATTAATACGCAAAAGTTCATAGCCTTCAATGAATCCCCTGCAAATTTCATGACGCCGATTATTTTGCTAAGAGAGCGTCAAAAAATTCGAGTGATTCATGGTTTAGAACGGATTAAACTGTCGAGTGAAGACCAAGCTTATCCTTATTTGTTGCTCGACCGTGCCGATGGCTATACTTGGCAACTCATTCGTCATGTGATTAGTCGTTTGCCTCAGCCGATTTCGGTGCATGATTTATTTCATGCGCTGGAAAATGCGGATGTTTCGGCGTCATAAATCCCCCCAAATCACTTGATTTTTCCTATATTCGCCACCTTAAAGCCAAACTTTCAGGTGGTTTTATTTTGTTATTTTGATTTATTCAGATAACTTGCTATTTTTTGTATTTATTACTTGATTTTATTAATGAAATAATTTTAATTGAATGAAATAACAACATTAAAGTTTTCATCATGATAAATATTACACGGACACGGTTGTCCTACTTGTTTTTAAGCGTATCCATGTTGGGGTTTAGCACCATCAGCATTGCTCAGACTGAAACAGAAGCATTAGCTGAATCATCTGAGCCAGTATTGAATCAAACGGAATCTACACCCACTCATTCAGACAATTTTCTCGACTATATTCCACAATTAGTCGATGCAGCTCCAACGGTTTTTCCAGAGCAATCAGATGCCGTGACTGTGCCATCTACGTCTGAGACCGAAGACAAAACATGGGTTGATCGAAAACAAAAAGATATAAGAGATTGGGCGGATGAAACTTCAGTTAAAATGGATGGCTGGTTTGGTGAGGTCGATCCTGAAAAACCTGCGACTGCAACCATTCGTTTTATGCTCGACAACTACTGGAATAAGTACGATCAATATGAACTGAAACCCCGAATTCGAGGAAAAATTAAATTACCGACCTTAGAGAAGAAGCTAAGCGTAGTCTTTGGTGATGATTCTTTAGATGATGAATTTAATAATAATATTGCCAATACCAACACCCAGCCGAATCAAGATCCAGACAAACGATTTAGTTCTAAACAAACGCGTGATTCAAATGGCTCGATTGCATTACGTTGGTCGGATTTTTCCAAAAAGCTGCCCTTTGAAACCGATGCAGATATCGGGCTTCGTTCAGGCGATGATCTTTATTTACGCTTGAGAGCGGAAAAAAACTGGACACTCAATAACGATTTTTATGTGAATGCCGAACAAATTTATCGTTATGGCAGCGACAGTGAAAACTATCTAAGAACCAATTTAGAATTGACGCATGCGCGCCCAAATCAGCCGTTCATATCGAATCAATTCAGCTTGATCTATGCCGATGAACAGGACGATGACTTAACTTGGCAGAACCGTACCTTCCGCCAACATCAATTTTTTGCACATAATAATTTTAATTACGGCATTTATACCGGCGGTTTTTATAATAACGATCAATTGCGGTTAAACAGTTGGGGACCTTTTGTATCATGGCGACAACCGTTGTGGCGTGAATGGTTTTATGTACAAGGCGACTTAAATTATTTTAATGATCATCGAGAAGATCGTAGTCATCATGTGAGTACCTTTGTTCGCCTTGAAACTTTATTTTAATCGAATAAAAATCTGTTGATAGATTTAAAATTACAAAAATTGTGGATAACTTCTCATTTATCCATAGCCATAAAAAACTCTGCCGAAGCAGAGTTTTTCTTTTTCTAATCTACTATTTCAATAATAGGCTATTAATGCGCTTCACATAAGCCGCTGGGTCTTCAGGTAAATTTCCTTCGGCAATGAGTGCTTGATCAAAGATCACATGGGCTAAATCGTCAAATTCAGCTGATGTCTCTAATTTCTTCACTAAAGCATGTTCAGGATTGATTTCTAAAGTCGGTTTGATGTCAGGTACAGCTTGACCCGCCTGTTTCAGCATTCGAATCAGTTGTGGAGATAGTTCACCTTCACTGGTCACGAGACATGCAGGGGAGTCGACCAAACGCGTGGTCACGCGAACTTCTTTGGTTTTATCTTTTAACGATGCGGTTAAACGATCCACT
>DAOMAH010000160.1:0-4720 GCA_035426725.1 Acinetobacter sp. | reverse complement strand
CAAAAAATTTTGCTCTAAGGATTTGAAAAATTCTGATTGTTTGGTAAAATAAAATCACTTCATTGGGGAGTAGCCGCTCTTTACGCACTGTAAAGAGGTGATGATCAACATAATTGTTCAACAGAACATGGTCATCATAGCAAAGAACCAAATACAGCTTCTCAGCTGTGCTTTTGTTGGCAAGACCTTTGATTTACCACTCTGCAATCAATCTATTTGATTTTGGCTAGCAGGAGGGGTAGGTCATCGGTATATTTTGCTAGCCAGAGCATTCACCATGTATGAATTCCTCATCTCGACGTCAATTGTTGCCCTTGCAGAAATGGGTGATAAAACACAATTGCTCGCACTGTTACTTGCTGCACGCTTTCGTAAACCAATTCCAATTTTATTTGCCATTCTATTCGCCACCACGATTAATCATGGTATTTCGGCGGTGCTCGGTCAATGGATCACAACCGTGTTAAGTCCTGAGATTTTATTGTGGATGCTTGCACTTAGTTTTATCGGCATGGCTTTGTGGATGTTGATTCCCGATAAATTGGGGGATGAAACTGAAAGCATTCAAAAATGGCAAAAATTCGGGGTGTTTGGCGCAACTTTTATCTTATTTTTCTTAGCCGAAATTGGCGATAAAACTCAAATTGCAACCGTGGCGTTAGCAGCACGTTTTGACAGTATTTTATGGGTGATGCTCGGTACAACGCTCGGAATGATGATTGCCAATGCACCCGCCGTATTTATTGGTGATAAATTGGCAGATCGCTTACCGATTAGCTTGATTCATAAAATTGCGGCATTGATTTTCTTGGTGGTCGGTATCTCGACATTGATTCAGCATTATTTCTTTTAATCAGCAGCTTCGATGCAACATAGAAAGACCCATACAAGCGATGGGTCTTTTACTATCACGAGTACTATTTTAGTGATCTTATCTAAACTTGAAGTAGTGATGAATCCTGCTTTGTTGATATTTTCCTGATAGAAAATGAAAATCACGGTGAAATTTGTTTATAATAGCTCACGGAAATTACCAGTGAGATTGTTATGCTGACCATCGTTCAAGAAGCGTTAACCTTCGATGATGTCTTATTACTTCCTGCCTACTCAACTGTTCTCCCAAAAGATGTCTCCTTAAAGACACGTTTAACTCGCGGAATTCAACTGAATATCCCTCTCGTTTCTGCTGCAATGGATACCGTGACTGAATCACGTATGGCGATTGCAATGGCGCAAAACGGCGGGATTGGTATTTTGCATAAAAACATGGATATCGCAGCGCAAGCCGCTGAAGTACGCCGTGTGAAAAAATTTGAAGCAGGGATGGTGAAAGATCCAATCACCGTAAGCCCTGAAACCACTGTACGTGAATTGATTGCAATTACCAGTGCCAATAATATTAGCGGTGTACCAGTTGTTAAAGATGGGAAAGTGGTCGGCATTGTCACAGGTCGTGATACCCGTTTTGAAACCAATCTTGAACAACCTGTTAGCAATATCATGACTGGTCAAGACCGTCTTGTGACGGTACGCGAAGGCGAGTCTAAAGAAAATATTCAAGCACTTTTGCAAAAACACCGTATTGAAAAAGTATTGGTGGTGGATGACAGTAATGCGCTGAAAGGTTTAATCACTGTAACCGATTTCCGTAAAGCTGAACTTTATCCAAACAGTTGTAAAGACGAATTGGGTCGTTTACGTGTCGGCGCTGCGGTGGGTACAGGTGCTGAAACGCCAGCACGTGTTGAAGCATTGGTTGAAGCAGGTGTGGACGTGATTGTAGTCGATACTGCGCATGGTCATTCTGCAGGCGTAATTGAACGTGTACGGTGGGTGAAGCAGAACTTCCCTCAAGTACAAGTGATTGGCGGTAACATCGCAACAGGTGATGCTGCATTGGCTTTGCTTGAAGCAGGTGCAGATGCGGTGAAAGTCGGTATCGGCCCTGGTTCAATCTGTACCACGCGTATTGTTGCGGGTATTGGTGTGCCGCAAATGTCTGCTATCGACAACGTGGCGAGTGCATTGAAAGGTCAAATTCCATTGATCGCGGATGGTGGTATTCGTTATTCAGGTGATATGGCGAAAGCCATTGCCGCAGGTGCGAGCACCATCATGGTTGGCTCATTACTGGCAGGAACTGAAGAAGCGCCGGGTGAAGTTGAATTCTTCCAAGGTCGTTATTACAAAGCGTATCGTGGGATGGGTTCTTTGGGTGCGATGTCTGGTGCATCAGGCTCATCAGACCGTTATTTCCAAGATGCTAAAGCAGGCGTGGAAAAATTAGTACCAGAAGGCATTGAAGGTCGTGTACCTTACAAAGGTCCAATGAGCGCGATTGTGCATCAAATGATGGGTGGTTTACGTTCATCAATGGGTTATACAGGTTCTGCTGATATTCAAGCGATGGCTGAAAATACTCAATTTGTAAAAATTACTTCGGCAGGCATGCAAGAATCACACGTCCATGATGTGACGATTACCAAAGAAGCACCAAACTATCGTATTGGTTGATATTTGGTAACTTAACCGACAAAAAACCGTCAGTTCAATGACGGTTTTTTTGTTTTGGTGTAAAGTAAATTAGATGAGAAAAGGCGTAGTGATATGCCATAGATACGATAAGAAAGTGAGCAATCAATGAGTTATTTCGGTACAGATGGAATTCGTGGCAAATTTGGACAAATGCCGATTACCCCTGAGTTTGCATTAAAACTCGGTTTCGCTGCAGGAAAAGTTTTAAAACGTAATAGTCCTAAAAACAAACCAATTGTGGTAATGGGAAAAGACACGCGCTTGTCTTGTTATATTTTAGAAGCTGCGTTGCAGGCAGGGTTGAATGCAGCAGGTGTTTATGTACATTTACTTGGGCCTTTGCCTACTCCTGCGATTGCTCATTTAACCCGTGCTTTACATGCGCATGCAGGTATTGTAATTTCCGCTTCACATAATCCTTATTTTGATAATGGCATTAAATTTTTCTCCAGTGAAGGCAAAAAACTGCCAGATCATTTGCAAGATCAAATCAATCAAGAACTCGAAAAAGAAATTGAAATTGAAGACACCGCCAGTTTAGGTAAAAGCGTCCGCGTGAAAGATGCCAATGGTCGCTATATCGAATTTTGTAAATCGACCTTTCCTTATCATTTTGATTTAAGTGATTTAAAAATTGTGGTGGACTGTGCTAATGGTGCAGCCTACAGCGTTGGGCCGTCAGTATTTCGTGAGTTGGGTGCAAAAGTGATTGCGCTTTTTAACGATCCAGATGGTTTAAATATCAATGAAAATTGTGGTTCGACCCATCCTGAATATCTACAAAAAGCGGTGTTGGAACATCAAGCGGATCTTGGAATTGCCTTTGATGGCGATGCTGACCGCGTGGTGATGGTGGACAAAAATGGTCAACTGATTGATGGTGATCATATTCTTTATATTCTTGCAACGCAGGCTAAAAACAAACCTGAAGGTGTTGTCGGAACCGTGATGAGTAATATGGCACTTGAATTGGCATTGACCAAAGCCAATGTCGGTTTTGTCCGTGCCAAAGTTGGCGATCGCTACGTATTGCAATGTTTAGAAGAAAAGGCATGGAGCATTGGTGGTGAGCCGTCGGGGCATATTTTAACGCTTGATAAGAGCACTACAGGCGATGCGATTATTGCATCATTGCAAGTGCTTACCGTCATGGTAGAACAAGGCAAAGCTTTGCATGAATTGGTTGAGGGTTTTGTTTTATTTCCTCAAGTATTGGTCAATGTGCGCTTACAACAGATGATTGACCCGTATTCAATTCCGAGTTTAGTCGCAGAGTTTGAAAAAGCTGAACAACAGCTTAAAGGTCGTGGGCGATTATTGATTCGTAAGTCAGGCACTGAACCTGTGATTCGAGTGATGGTGGAAGGTGATCAGCAGGCAGAAGTTGAAACTCTAGCGAATTATTTGGCGGATGCAGTGCGTACTCAAGCTCAAGTCGCTTAAAGGAGCTCTATCATGCAAGATGTGATTAAAGACCTGAGCGAATTACGTTTAAGTTATGAACAGGGTGAATTGCATGAATCACATGTGAGTCACGATCCACATCTGCAATTTTTAAACTGGTTTAATCATGCTTTAGCGGCACACTTGCATGAGCCTTATGCCATGTCATTGGCAACAGCCAATGCGCAGGGTCGACCACATGTACGCACGGTGTTGTTACGCGGTGCGACTGCCGCAGGTTATGATTTTTATACCAATTATGACAGTCAGAAAGGGTTGGATATTGCTGAAAACCCTTTTGCTGAATTGTTGTTTTATTGGCCGAATGTAGAGCGTCAGGTGCGGATTAGTGGCAGAGTCATCAAAATTTCTGAACAAGAATCTAGCGATTATTATCTAAAACGACCACGCTATAGCCAAATTGCAGCGCATATCAGTACCCCGCAAAGTGGGGTCATTGAAAGTCGTGAAGTTTTACAGCAACGTTTCCAAGATTTGCAGAACCAAGCGAGTCATTTGAATGAACTGACGAAGCCTGAATTTTGGGGTGGTTATCGTTTAGAAGCTGATTATTATGAATTTTGGCAAGGTCGTCCGAATCGTTTACATGATCGTTTAAGTTATCAGAAGTCCGAGGGAGTTTGGACGATACAGCGTTTAATGCCATAGATGACTCAAATCAAAATGGGCGACTCGAGTTCGCCCTAATTTTTATTGGATGCTTTGTAAGATTGGAATAGGA
>DAOMAH010000159.1:0-4739 GCA_035426725.1 Acinetobacter sp. | reverse complement strand
GACTTCGTTTCTGACCGCATAAAAATGCTGCACCATTTTGAATTGGAAGCCACGTGATTCGACGTGCTCACGAACGGTATCAAGCAAACCCGCTTCTTCTAAAAACACCATACATTGTGGCAATAAGGATTCACCAATCGAAAAACGTGGAAAATATTGTTTTTCAATCACAGTGACCGCATAACCTTTGTGACGCAGTAAGGCCGCAGCCGAACTCCCTGAAGGCCCAGCCCCAATAATTATCACATCTGTTTCTTGTAGTGTATTCATATAAAACCCCAATTTTATATATTTAATGATCTTGCAAATTCACGCGATGTTTTTGATCCGCAGGTGTGAATAAAGTTGAATAAATAAATGAAAAAATTACCCCAAGTAAAACGGTTAAGCCAAAACACTGAATGGCATATGTATGACTGAGTGATAATAGTCCAAAGCCCAACAAGGTCGACATCATACATAAAAATAATGCCATGCCAACGACCTGAGGATGCTCATGTCCATGCCGATAAAAAATCGCATAGTCCACGCCAATCCCAATAATTAAAAACGTTCCCATGATACTAAATAGATTAATTTCCACACCCAACCATGCCTGTACCGCAAAGGTGCTCAATAACGCCAAAGCTACAGGAAGCACCAAGGGTAAAATCGAACGGATGCCGTAAATCACCCCCAAACCGATAGCCAATGCAACCAATGCATAGATCAATAAATGTTGCGCTTGCAGACGATGCTGTGCAAAAGCACTCGATAGCGTGCTAACAGGCTGTTGAAAATGGATATTGGCTGATGCTAATTGCTGCAACACATCTGTCTGCTTAACGCCATTGACGATTACCAGGCGTTGTGTCGGATTCACTTGTAAGAAAGCCAAAGGATGTTGCTGAAACACTTGTGTGGTGAGCAAAGGTTGCTGCGCCAATTGCTGCTGCCAATGTTGAATATCTGCAAACTTTAAACCCAAAGTATCGGCGTAGGATTTTAATGCCGATTCAGGAATTTGCGCCAATAACTGCACATTTTGCTGTTGCTGTGCCAATGGCGGAACCAATTGTCCCAGAGCCTGAAAACTTTCGATTTTGCCCTGACCTTGTAAGTGTTGCAGTTGATGAATTAACTGAGCTTCCAGTTGTTCCAATTCAGCACTCGAACTCGCTTGCACCACAAAATAATCACTACTCTGTTGCTGTCCGAACAACGTCCGAATGTATTGATCTTGCTGTTTTAGCTTGGCATCCATACTTTGCAGATTACGAATGTCATCATTCGCTTGCAAAGAAAATAGGCTGATCGTTCCAATGGTGATAATGATCAATATCAAGCCATAACGCATACTGTGATGTTGCTGAAACCATTGTCGTGCTTGTCCAATCCAAACTAAACGTTGAATCGCAGGCTGTGCATTCAAGGGTGGTAATCTTGGCAATAACAAAACACTGGTGATCCAAGCGGCAACTAAACCAACAATCGAAAAAACGGCAATCTGTCTAAACGCTGGAAATGGCGTAAAACTGAGAAAAATATAAGCCACTACCGTTGTCATTAAGCCCATAAATAAGCTGGGTAACAATGGCTTTAAAATTCTGAAACCATCTAATTTCCGATGTTGTGATTGCATCGCCATAAAATAAAAAGAAAAATCAACACAGACCCCAATCAAACTCGCTCCAAAGACCAAGGTCATCAGATGAATTTCACCAAAAATCCAATGTGTCACTGCAAATGCCAATAGGCTGCCTGTTGAAACCGCAATGAATTCTGTGAGCAAGGGGCGGAAAGATCGAAAGCCAAACCAAACCAATAAAATCAAACCCAAAGTTGAACCGAGTCCAATGGTTGAAATTTCCTGTTTGGCGGATTGTGTACCAAAGTTCGAGAATAAAATCGTTCCCGTCCAATGCGACTGCACTTTGAGCTTGCTGAGCTGTGGTTGCAACTGTTCAATCCAAGCCGAAACTTGCTGTTGATAATCAATATTGTATGGACTTTTTTTTAATTCTAAGACCAACAAGCGAGAGCTTTTCTGATCTTCATGAATGGTCGCAAAACCCTGCTCTAGCTCAACGTTGCTTGAAACCTGATTGGCAATACTCAACATATAACGGGGAAATAGCAGCAATGGGTCTTGTTGCAACGATTCAGCCGTAATTGGCATTCCCACACTCATCACTTGCATCAAACTTTGTTCAGTTAAAGCTTGGTAATCTTTATGCTGCAAAAACTGTTGATCTTGCGGACTCAATAAGCCGACTTTATGTAGATACAACTGTTTCGAGAATTGTTCCAAATCAAGCTGTGGTTTCAAAGGCTGCCACAATTCACTCTGTTGTAATTGCTTCTGAACCAACTGAGTCGCTTGTTCTAAAACCTGTTGATCTGAACTTTCTAAAACCAAAAATACTTTTTGATTGAGTTGATCACTCATATATTTTTGAGTTTTGGCAAGCTCAGGATTTTGTTGTGCTTCAGGCAGCAAAGCGAAGATATTGGTTTGAATATGAATATCTTTTTTCAACCATGCAACTGCAAGTGCCAGACCGACAATGGTTAAAATGATTAACCAAAAGGCAGTAAATTTATTTTGCCAATTGGAAAAGCGCATCTTCAGCAGCCGTAAGTTTTGATTGAGTTGTTTGATTGCGGAATAGAATCGTGGTGCTGTTATTGGCTTGTTCTTGAATCACAATTTTATCGACATATTGCTGCCCTTGCGCTTCTATCCGCACAAACAGTTTTTTAAATAAATTCGACTTCGGTGTTAATACAATTTTCCAACCTGTTGCTCGATAATCCGCAGACACCACATTAAAATTCTTGGCTAAGGCCTTTGCATCCCCCGACATTAATTGCAAAAATAAAGTTGCAACAGAACTATATGGCGATTGATCAATCTGAATCTGGCTGTAGGTTCTTTGGGTTTTTTGCACCAATTTCTTTTGCGTTACGATCAAATCGGCTTGTACTGGTCGCTTAATTTGCCAAAGTACCCCATTGGATTTGGCAAAGCTCAATGTGCCATTCGAAACAAAGGTTTTATTTAAACTGGCGAGCTTCTTTTGTTGCTCAAAATCTGCACGAACCACATCATTTTTCGACAACTGTTGAAAAATTGCAGAGACTTGATCGGTATTGGCAAATGCAGGGAAACTTAAACTCAGCAACAATGTACAAACCAAACTGTGCAACAGCAACCACTGTCGTTTCAATGCGAGTAAGCGAAGAACATCCATCAGAACAAAAGCACGATTAATCATTGCCTTTCTCCTTAAACTGATCCCATGCCTTTAAGCAATCCAACAAAATTTGTGGGGATTGATAACACATTTCTCGTGTTTGCATATTCACAGCCACTTGCGTGGTATAGCCTTTGGTTAAACGCCGTTCAGTTTCAGCATCGAGAATTAAGTATTCAATTTTTAGGCGGTTTTCCCATTCCTTAAGAATGGCGCGGACTTTAATCTTTTGCTCAAACTCAATGCCTTGCACATAACGCACATGGCTTTCAATCACAGGCCACGCATAGCCCGATGCTCTCATCTGGTTGTAGTTATAATTAAATTGTTCCAATAACTTACAACGTGCAATTTCAAAATACTTTAAATAATGCCCATGCCAAACCACATTCATGGTATCAACATCATGAAACGGAATTTCAATAATTACATCTGCCTGCATGTTTCGCTCCTAAGCCTTAGTTTGAAACTGATTTAACAATTCAAAGTTGTCGAAACGATCAATGATCTGTTGCAGTTCAGTTTGCAAAGGGCGATCTTCTTCAAGCAATGCAAAACTTTGTAACGTCCACACTACAAATGCTTTTAAGCTTGGGCTTAATTCTGGCACTAAACCTTTTAAATGAACCGCCTGCACACTGGCGCAACATAAGGCTGCAAGCACTTGTTGGGTCAGGGTAATCACACGGGTCGCATCACGTGCCGCAATCGTGCCCATACTGACTTTATCTTGGTTATGGCATTCAGTCGAACGAGAGAAAATAGATGCGGCTAAAGTATTTTTCAATGCTTCCGCAGTCCAAGCGGAAACCCCAATTTGTACCGCTTTAAAACCATGATTGAGCGGTAATCGCTCTGCTGTTGAACCGGTCAAATTACGAGGCAATCCATGATTCATTTTATGATCGACCAATTGTGCAATTTGTCGATCCATCAAATCTGCGATATTGGCAATCATAATTTTTAGGCTATCCATTGCTTGTGCAATATGACCACCATAGAAATGCCCACCGTGCAAAACACGCAAATTAATCGGGTCAATTAAAGGATTATCGTTACTGGAGTTCAACTCGTTTTCAATGAACTGACGTAACCATGTTTTAGAATCTTCAAACACACCAATGATATGTGGCGCACAGCGTAAAGAATAACGGTCTTGTAAGCGTGGGCTTTGATGCGCTGTTTGCACTTCACTATTCAGCCAATCACGTAACTGCTTGGCGATTTGTTGTTGTCCTTGATGTGGTTTTTGCGCAAATAAAACTTCATCAAAATGGCTTGGATTACCTTCTAAAGCCAACACATTTAAAGCGGTGATTAAGGTACTTGCTAAAGAAATTTGCTCGGCTTTTTTATAGTTTAGACACGCAATTGCCGTCATGACTGCCGTACCATTCATCAGTGCCAAGCCTTCTTTCGGACGCAAAGTTAATGGCTCTAAACCTTTCTCAGCATTGACTTGTGTAATCGGTACAATTTGTCCTTGATAATAGACATCACGCT